>CBDULU010000172.1:0-5147 GCA_965368155.1 uncultured Flavobacteriaceae bacterium | reverse complement strand
AGGTGGAGTTTAAAGATCTTGAAACGCATTCATTTGACGATTTCCGGGATTTTATCTGGGCCTCCAGTAATTTTGTTCCCTTTATGAGTTTAATGATCAAGAACAGTTATGAATACGCTGATGGAGGTTTTGCCAATCTGGTTCCTATACGGGAAGCCATCCGCCAGGGAGCGACTGAAATAGATGCGATTATTTTAGAAACAGAAGTGACACAGCTCAACAGAATGCCATCTAAAAATCCTTTTAGCTTGATTACGAATCTTTTCAATTATATGCAGATTCATATAGAAAAGTATAATATATCTATTGGAAAACTTGAAGCCCGGCACAAGCACGTAAAGCTCAATTTATATTATACTCCGACGGTACTTACCACCAATACACTGGTGTTTCGAAAGGAGAAAATGAGACAGTGGTGGGATGATGGATTCAAGCATGCAGCTGAAAAGAATCGTTAAATTATTTTTACAATCATTATGTAATTTTTAAATATATGTTTACATTTGTCGGGTATTTTAGAAAAATGAGAAGAATAGCTTTACATCACCATCATATCCATACTTGCAGTCAAGCGAGCTGAAGATGTTGTGATTAAAGTCAAAATATTTGAACCCGTTTGAGCATTCAGGCGGGTTTTTTCATGACCTATTTTGATGCTTGAACATAAAAATTAAAAATGGAAAGATTAAAAATAGCAATTCAAAAATCGGGAAGACTCAATGATGATTCCCTGAAAATCCTTAAAGAATGCGGTATTTCGATCAGTAATGGTCTTGATCAGTTAAGAGCTACTGTATCGAATTTTCCGATGGAGATCCTTTATTTGCGAAACAGTGATATCCCTCAATATTTGATAGATGGAGTAGTGGATATCGCCATCATAGGTGAAAATCTGTTGGTTGAAAAAGATGAGGGTAGTATAGAGATATTGGAAAGGCTTTCTTTTTCAAAATGTCGTGTTTCTTTGGCAGTACCAAAAACATTTGAATACAACAGTATTAATGATCTGAATGGCAAAAAGATTGCCACTTCCTATCCTAATACCCTGAATTTATTTCTAAAGGAAAAGGGCATTGAAGCCGAATTGCACCAAATATCGGGATCTGTCGAGATTGCTCCGAATATAGGACTGGCTGATGCTATTTGTGATATTGTAAGCAGCGGAAGTACTTTATTTAAGAACAACTTAAAGGAAGTAGAAGTTATCGCCAAATCAGAAGCTGTTTTAGCAGCATCTCCTCTGATCAGTTCAGAGAAAAAAGAGATCCTTGATATGTTGCGATTTAGACTACAATCAGTCCTTAAGGCACGAAATTATAAGTATATTTTAATGAACGTTCCCAATGCAAAGATCGAAGAGGTCATTACGATCTTACCAGGGATGCGAAGTCCGACGGTACTTCCTTTGGCAGAAGAAGGTTGGAGTTCAATTCATACGGTTATTGAAAAGAATAAATTTTGGGAAGTTATTGATGAGTTACAGCAACTGGGTGCCGAAGGTATCCTGGTAGCACCGATAGAGAAAATGGTCATCTAATTTTGGAATTATGAAGAAGATACTTGATCCTAAAAGAGAAACCTGGGCCGAGATATTAAAGAGGCCCACACAAAGTTACTCCGATATTGAGCCCTTGGTGGCAGATATTTTTGACGAGATTGCCAAGGAAGGGGACGCCGCAGTCAGAAAATATATTGAAAAGTTTGATAAAGCAAATTTAGCCGTACTTCAAGTAGAAGCTTCGGCAATCGAAAAGGCAAAGGAATCTCTCAGCGAAGAGCTTAAAAGTGCGATTCAATTGGCCAAATCAAATATAGAGGCTTTTCATGTCTCACAGAAAACTGAACCTGTAAAAATTGAATCTACAGCAGGTGTGGTATGTTGGCAGGAGAAAAGGGCCATAGAAAAAGTAGGCTTATACATTCCCGGAGGAACGGCTCCTTTGTTTTCAACTATTTTGATGTTGGCGGTGCCGGCAGCGATCGCAGGTTGCGAAGAAGTAGTGATGTGTACACCTTCTGATCAGGAAGGGAACATACATCCGGCGGTGTTGTATACGGCCGATCTTTGTGGAATTAAAAAGATTTATAAAGTTGGCGGTATACAGGCCATCGCGGCCATGACATTTGGAACCGAGTCCATTCCTCAGGTGTATAAAATATTTGGACCTGGTAATCAATATGTGACGGTAGCTAAGCAAATGGCTATGAAATTCGGAGTAGGAATCGATCTTCCAGCGGGCCCAAGTGAATTGTTAGTCTATGCGGATGAAAGTGCTACGGCAAGTTTTATGGCCGCTGATCTGCTTTCTCAGGCCGAGCACGGAACCGACAGTCAGGTGATATTGGTTTGCAGGTCAATGAAGAAATTAGAAGAGATTAAGTTGGAGATTGCGTTGCAATTGAAGGATCTTCCCAGGAAGGATATTGCCTCCAGGGCAATCGATAATTCAAAATTGATCTTTTGTAGTTCGGAAGAAATGGCCATTGATCTGATCAATAGCTATGCTCCTGAACACCTTATTATCAGTACTTCAGATGCCGGGAAAATACTGGGTAAAATTAAAAATGCAGGTTCCGTATTTGTAGGAGACTATACACCAGAAAGTGCTGGTGATTACGCTTCCGGCACCAATCATACTTTGCCCACAAACGGTTTTGCAAAAAATTACAGCGGCGTGAATCTCGATGCTTTTCAAAAGGCAGTAAGTTTTCAGGAAATTTCTAAAGAAGGTTTGTTACGAATTGGCAAAGCCATTGAATTGATGGCTGATGCTGAAGGACTTTATGCACATCAGAATGCAGTCAGTTTAAGATTGACCGAGATAAATAAGGAACTCAACAACTAAGCTTATGTCCAGAGAAAAGATAAACATTAGGCAAATGGTCAGACCTTGTATAAGAGACTTAAAACCCTATGCATCTGCCAAGGATGAATTTAAAGATTTTGATCAGGAGATGATCTATCTTGATGCCAATGAAAACCCTTATGACAATGGGCTTAACCGATATCCTGATCCGCATCAGTTAGTATTAAAACAAAAAATATCTGACATCAAAAAAGTTGCGATAGAAAATATACTGCTTGGCAATGGAAGTGATGAAATTCTCGATATGATCTTCAGGGTATTTTTTGAACCTGGAAAAGACAATATTATCATCAACACGCCAACTTTTGGTATGTTCAAGGTCCTTTCAAATGTAAATAATGTACAGTATAAAGAAGTGTCTCTTACACCTGATTTTCAATTGGATGTTGCTGCTATAGCTGAGGCTATAGATGAGACTACCAAGGCGATTTTTATTTGTTCGCCGAATAATCCTACTGGCAATCTTATGGATGAAAAGGCTATTAAGGCTTTGTTAGAGTTGGGCATATTGGTGATCATAGATGAGGCCTATATTGATTTTTCAGGAGCTCAAAGCTGGAACCAGCAGTTGAACAATTACAATAATCTGATCGTTACCCAGACATTTTCAAAGGCCTATGGTCTTGCAGGAATTAGACTTGGCGCCTGCTATGCAGATACCCGGATCATTGACTTGTTGAAAAAAGTGAAAATGCCCTACAATGTAAATGTATTGACGCAAGAAACAGCCTTGAAGTATTTGGAAAACGAAAAGGTCACTGAACAAGAGATTTTTGAAATCATCAGTAGCAGAAATCAGCTGAGCACAGAACTGCAAACCATCGGATTTGTTCATCATATTTATGAATCAGATAGTAATTTTATCTTGGTAAAGGTTGATGATGCAGATAGAAGGTATAAAGAATTGATAGACAAAGATCTGGTGATTAGAAATAGAACTAAAGAGCCATTATGTGAAAATTGTCTTCGAATCACGGTTGGAACACCAAACGAAAACAAAATTTTGTTAAAACGCCTGCACTATTTAGATGCGGAAAAAAACCAAAACTCATGAAGAGAGTATTATTTATCGACAGAGACGGCACGATGATCAGAGAGCCTGAAGATGAACAAATTGACAGCTTTGAAAAACTCGAATTCTATCCAAAGGCTTTGTTCTATTTGGCAAAAATAGCCAATGAACTTGATTTTGAATTGGTCATGATCACGAATCAAGATGGATTGGGATCAGAAGTCTTTCCCGAAAACACTTTTTATCCGGTTCATAATTTCATTTTGGAGACTTTTAAAAATGAAGGTGTTGTTTTTGAAAAACAATTTATTGACCGAAGTTTTGCGAAAGACAATTCTCCTAATCGTAAGCCTCAGACGGGATTGCTCACCGAGTATTTTTCGGCAGACTACGACTTAAAGAATTCATATGTGATCGGAGACAGGATGACAGATATGGAACTCGCAAAGAATTTGAATGCCCAAGGAATCTATATCAATAATCAGACAAACTTAGGGGCTACCGAAACCTCGGTTTCTGATGAAGAAATAGCTGCATTTATTTGCTTGGAAACAGATCACTGGAAAGCCATTTATGAATTTTTAAAGTTACAGGAAAGAACGGCGGAGATCTCTAGAAAAACCAAAGAAACAGCTATTTATGTCAAATTGAATCTGGACGGGGAAGGAAAGAGTGACATCAATACTGGCTTAGCATTTTTTGACCATATGCTTGATCAGATTGCCCGGCATGGAAATATGGATCTGGAGATCAAAGTGACCGGAGACCTGGAGGTAGATGAGCACCATACGATGGAGGATACAGCCATAGTTCTTGGAGAAGCTTTTGCTCAGGCACTAGCTGATAAAAGGGGTATGGAGCGCTACGGTTTTACTTTGCCCATGGATGATTGTCTGGCTCAGGTAGCCATTGATTTCGGAGGATTAATTCGAAAAAGAAATGTTTATGGTGAAGGTTTTGTTAAGCCGCATTCGGGCTTCCTTGGGATAAGCATCGCTATGGCTTCCGACCCATAAAATTGAACATTGGACTGCAGGCCTATGGCGCCGTTATGAAGATTAATACCATGTCAAGCAATAAGAAGCGGGCGAATTGAGGTTACGTGCTAAAAACGTGGCAGCGTTGCTTAAAGCTAAAAGCCGCGCTTCAGTGTGAAAACTTGATGCAAAACTGGATTAGAAGGGTTCTTCGAAACTTTGACTGCTAGGCCCACCAGAGATGGTTGGTTTCGTGAGAACGGCGCGGATGAGATCGCGTGCGGGCATGCC
>CBDULU010000171.1:0-5166 GCA_965368155.1 uncultured Flavobacteriaceae bacterium | reverse complement strand
GGGTATCTTTGCAATTCTTAAAACAATAGATGACTTTTAAAGAATTAGGGCTAATACCTTCTATTCTCCGAACCCTGGAGGAACAAGGATACGAAAAGCCAACCCCCATACAACAGCAATCAATTCCCATTTTATTAAAAGGAAGAGACCTTTTAGGATGTGCACAAACCGGTACAGGTAAAACAGCAGCATTCGCGATTCCTATACTTCAGCATTTGAGTAAGCCCCATAATGAGCCGAAAGGAAGACGAAAAATAAAAGCTTTGATTATTACACCAACAAGAGAGTTGGCGACACAAATAGCTGAAAGCTTCACTGTGTACGGAAAATATACAAATTTAAAGAATACCGTAATTTTTGGTGGTGTCAAACAAAGAGCTCAGGTTGACGCTCTAAGGAAAGGCGTAGATATATTGGTGGCGACACCAGGCCGGCTTTTAGATCTTATTAACCAGAGGCAGATTAGTCTGAGAGATATAGAATATTTTGTGTTGGATGAGGCAGATCAGATGCTTGATATGGGCTTTATTCACGACATTAAAAAGGTAATAGCTTTATTGCCCAAGAACAGGCAATCATTATTTTTCTCGGCTACGATGCATTCCAAAATTGTGACCCTGTCGAAACAGATATTGGGCAACCCTGAAAGAGTAACAGTGCAGCCCGAGCAGACTACAGCTGAAAAAGTAGAACAAAACCTGTATTTGGTCACCAAAGGAAACAAGATCAAACTCCTGACATATTTGTTGCAGGAGCGTGAAATGGATTCTGTGTTGGTTTTTTCGAGGACCAAACATGGTGCAAATAAGATCGTTAAATTGTTGCTTAGAGATGGGTTTCAATGTGCTGCAATTCACGGGAACAAATCACAGAAAGCCCGGGAACTTGCCCTTGATAGTTTTAAAAAGGGAAAGATCAAAATTTTAGTAGCTACAGACATAGCGGCAAGAGGGATCGATATAGATGAATTATCATATGTAGTAAACTATGATCTCCCTAATGTGCCTGAATCTTATGTTCATAGAATTGGGAGAACGGGCAGAGCGGGTTCAAGTGGTGTGGCTATTTCTTTTTGTGACGCTTCTGAAAGACCATATTTAAGGGATATTGAAAAATTGATCAATAAGAAGATCACTGTAATTCACGAGCATCCTTTTATTAATGATAGTCTTGAAAACGAATCTTTCCGACCTGAACGAAAGCACGGTCATAAAAGAAAACCTAAACCAGCTTCAGCTTCTAAGGCGCAAGGTGGTGGAAAAAATAACTACTGGAGAAAAAGAAAGACCGGTGGCCCAAGGAAATCTTCCTAAAGGGAACTTCTAGTAAAGAAATTCTTTTGACCATGATTTAAATCATTTTATTTCTGGGATAAATTCATGTACTTTATAATAGTTTAAAGGCCATGTAGGATGAAAAAAAATGAACCGATTTCAAGTATTATGACCAAAGAGGTCGTGACGTTATGTTTAGAAGACACACTTTATTCAGCGGAGAAGAGAATGAAAACCCACCATATCAGACATATGCCTGTTGTGGAAAATGAAAAACTGATCGGTCTGATCAGTTTATCTGACCTTCAGCGCGTTAGTTTTATTGATGCCTATGGCAAGGAAGGCACAGAAGACACCCCAATTTACAATATGTTAGACATCAAAGACCTGATGATCAAAAAACCACTTACGGCAACTCCTCAAACCACTATTTTGGAAGTTTCAAAATTGTTGGCCAGTAAGGAATTTCATTCTTTGCCTGTTGTAGAAAAAGACAAACTGGTAGGTATCATTACCACTACGGATCTCCTGCATTATTTTATTGAATTGTGCTGATCCAACATGGCGGCAACTTTGTGGACAATGGTTTCTGCCAGTTTAAATTTTGATTCTACAGTCCATCCGGCAACGTGTGGACTTAAAAGTACCTTATCTGAATTGATCAAATATTGAAAATCTTCAGGTAAGGTATTTTCTTTTGAAAAAAAGTTTTCAAAAGAATTCTTTTCATATTCAAGAACATCAAGACAGGCTCCAATCACTTTTCCCGATTCCAAGGCTTTGACAAGATCTTTGGTAACCACTGCTGAGCCTCTGGCCGTATTGATCAAATAAATGTTATGTTCGAATTGTTCCAAAAAAGAGGTGTTGATCATTTGCTTTGTTAAGTCGGTTTGAGGCGTATGCAGACTAAGTACCTGTGTCTTTTCGAATAATTCCTGCAGCGAGACTTGACGGGCGTTTTGGTCACCTACATCTGGTTTAATATCATAACAGATTACGTCGCTCTCAAAACCCTGTAGTTTTTTGGCAAAGGCTTTTCCCATATTGCCATACCCAATGAGGCCAATCGTTTTGCCCTCTAACTCGATTCCGCGATTGTCTTCTCTCAACCAGACGCCTCTTCTGATTTCATTGTCGGCTTTTTTTAACTTGTTAAAAAGTGCGAGAATCATCCCTAAGGCATGTTCTCCTAACGCATTTCTATTTCCTTCTGGGGCAGCTATAAGCCTTATTCCTTTTTTTTCTGCAAACTCAACATCAATATTCTCAAGCCCTGCACCAACTCTTCCAATAAACTTTAGCTTTGTTGCTTTTTCAAGAAAAGATTTGTCAAGAGAAAATCGACTTCTGATGATCAATCCATCATATAGATGAATCTTTCTTTCAATCTCAGATTTAGTTGAATCATAATCTTCGTCGCAGGTAAATTGCAAGTCTTTTAATCCATGTAAAAGGACTGGATGATTTGTATCTAAAAAAAGCACTTTCATCATTTCTAATTTTTTACAAAAATATAGGAAGTATATTATTAAAAGATCCTTAATTTTAAAAAAAAATATATTTATGAAACGCATTTATTACATGTTGCTTTTTGGTGTAACGCTCTTGATCCAGACATCTTTGGTAGCACAGGATTATTATTTTGAAGCTTTCAAACCCTTTGATAAATCAATTCCGAGCCCGGAAGAATTTTTAGGCTATCCGATAGGCGAATACCATACAAGGCATGATCTGGTGGTTGCCTATATGTATACCCTTGCTGAGCTTTCGGATAAGGCTTCGGTGAGTGTATATGGTAAAACACATGAAAACAGAAAGCTGCTTATCCTGAATATAGGAACTCCTTCAAATTTGGAAAATTTAGAAAGTATTCAAAGTCGCCATATGGAGGTGGTCGATCCAAATACTAATGTGACCGATTTCAAGGATCTTCCCTTATTCGTAAACATGGCCTATGGGGTGCATGGAAATGAGCCTTCAAGTACTGAAGCAGCTATGCTATTGGCCTATACATTAGTGGCATCGCAAAATGAATCAGTTCAAAAATATTTGGAGGAGGTGATCGTGTTTCTTGACCCTACAATCAATCCTGACGGAAGAGACAGGCACAGCAATTGGGTAAATACCTACAGAGGACAACCACTTATTTCAGATAAATATGATATTGAACACAATGAGGGCTGGCCCCGTGGTAGAACAAATCATTATTGGTTCGATCTGAATAGAGATCTATTGCTTGCGGTTAATCCGGAATCGAGAGGACGGTTGAAATGGTATCATCAATGGTATCCTAATGTGGTGACTGATTTTCATGAAATGGGAACCAATAGTACTTATTTCTTCGAACCTAAGAACAAATCAGCCTCTATAAACCCAATTACACCGGCTGAGAACAGGGATGTGCTGAATAAGGTATTTGCAGATCAGTTTGCCGCTGACCTTGATCAAATCGGCTCTTTTTACTTTACGGATGAAGTTTATGATTCTACCTACCCCGGATACGGATCTACTTATATGGACCTTCACGGTGCACTTGCATTGTTATTTGAACAGGCAAGCTCTAGAGGACATCTTCAGGAAACCCCCACAGGAGAAATTTCCTTCCCTTTTACCATACGAAACCAATATGTATCCAGTATAGCAACCATTAAAGCTGCGATAGCTAATAAGGACCTTTTGTACAAATACCAAAATGATTTTTTTAAGAAATCGTTGCAAAAAGCCAACAGCTCTAATATTAAAGGCTATGTTTTTGGAGACGCCTTTGACCGAAACAGAAACAAGGCATTTCTTGATGTCTTGCTTCAACATCATATTGAGGCCTATCCCATTACTAAGGATCTAAAGGTCAACAATATGACTTTTAAAGCTGGAAGCTCCTATGTAGTTCCGACCAATCAGAAGCAGTATTATATGGTACAATCCTTATTTGAGACTTTTAGCAAATACAGAGACAGTGTTTTTTACGATACCTCAGCTTGGTCTATGGTCAATTTTTATAATTTGAAATACCAGTCGCTTTCAAAACTACCTTCAACAGGTTCAATGGTTACTGCAGAAAACAATATTGCAGCCATAGAGGAGGTGTCAAAAAGCAATTATGCCTATCTGATACCGTATGATGATTATTATGCGCCAGCGCTTCTCTATTATCTTCAGGATCATGGATTAGTGGTGAAAGTATCCAGTAAGCCATTTACGATCAAGATAAATGGGAAGGATCAAAGTTTTCATCGAGGAGCACTAATGGTTCCGGTAGAAGATCAGTTTGAACTTGACAAGGATGCAGTTTATAAATGGGTGAAAGAAGGCAGTGAAAAATTTGATGTCCGGACTTATGCTATTTCAACCGGAATGACCGTAAAAGGAAATGGATTGGGTAGCAGAAGCTTCCAGACTTTGGTGAAACCTCATGCGATGATGGTTGTTGAAGGCTCGGTCAGTTCATATGAAGCAGGTGAAGTATGGCATTTATTTGAGAACAGGATGGAAATGCCTCTTGTTAAAATTCCTGAGAGCAGATTTTATCAAACAGATATTTACAGATATAATGTCATCATTATGGTGTCAGGAAGATACAGGTTGTTAAATAAAAAAGAAAAGAACAGGATCAAGCAATGGGTGGCCGATGGAAATACACTCATTACAACAGCCAGAGGGACTGATTGGGCAGTGAAGCAAAAGATTGCTGATGAAGTATTGATATCTTCAAAAATTGATACTTTGCCCGTTCAAAAAAGAAGCGATTATGAAAAAGCGACAGGTAGTATTGAAAAACACAATATTGGAGGTGCTATTTTTGGGGTAGACCTCGATATCACCCATCCGATTGCTTATGGTTATCAGGATAGAAATGTGCCTGTTTACAAGAATAACAGGGTCTGGTTGT
>CBDULU010000170.1:0-5184 GCA_965368155.1 uncultured Flavobacteriaceae bacterium | reverse complement strand
GGAAATTATACGGTTATAAAATTCTCTTATAGAAGTCAGGGCTGTCAGGCTCTTTATAATCTTTTTTCAACGAATTCCCCTTATAAGTTAGTCTAGGAAATAAGAAATGCTCTTAAAACGGCTTAAAATGCGATTTACCCTTTCTTTATCACATATATCTTGGATGAGTACTCATTTGTTCGCCTTGCCTTGATATTCGATATCAATCCAGTTTTAAATCCGGAAATCAAATTTGATTTACCGGTCATATTCTTTTCTGACAAAAGACTGACATAAAAAGAATCAAAAATCATCGGTAAGGTCTCGATTACTTCAAAGTCATATTTGGCAAAAATATACCGAATTGATTTTTCACTGAAATGCCATAAATGTCTGGGTACATCATATGCTGCCCAAAACTCTTTATAGTGAATCGCATCATGGCTTTTGAAATTAGGAACCGCAACAATTAAATATCCGTTGGGAGCAAGCAGCTCCTTTAACTTTTCAATATACTCCAATAAATTAGGAACATGCTCCAACACATGCCACATGGTAATAACGTCGAACTTGCCCTTATTCGAATCAGAAAACTCACTCAAATCTTTTTTGATACCCTCCTTGTAAGTAATTTTGTTTAAGGCTAGTTCACGAGCTTTCTCACTTGGTTCTGTCCCTGATATTTGCCAACCATCCTTTTCACAGACCGATAACAAATCTCCCGTTCCGCAACCAATATCTAAAAGTTGTCCTTTGCTACCACTCAGCTTATTGATCAATTTTAGTTTTTTCTTTAAAGAATAAGTCTTGACCGCCTGGTATACTTTATCCATTAAAGTTCGCTTAGAATCAGTATGAGAAATATATTCCTCACTCTCATAATAAGTCGGAAGATCAGCTTCATTTGGACGCGGAAACGTAACCAAAAGATCTCTCTCGGAATCTAAAAGAAGCGAAAAGGTTTCACGTGAAACAGTGTAATCAATACAAGTTAGAAATGGCTTCAGATTCTCCTTTTTGCCATAAGGCTCTTTATACCCTTTTTCATCTTCCTTCATATCAATATTCATTGGTAAGCATTAGTTAGCGACCCATATAAACAAGTAATACAGAAACATCACTTGGTGAAACCCCAGAGATCCTGCTTGCTTGAGATATAGTAGCGGGTTGAATTTTAGTTAGCTTCTCTCTAGCTTCATAGGAGATGGAGTGTATCTTTTGATAGTCGAAATTTATAGGAATTTTTATATTTTCCAAGCGCTGTAATTTATCCGCAGAGTTCTTTTCCTTTTCAATATAACCGGAATACTTCACATGGATTTCAGTTTGCTCGACGACCTCATCATCTATCTGATGCTCCAAAATAAACTCCTTAACCTTTGGAAAACGCTTGACGTCATCAAAATCTAATTGGGGTCGTGAAGCTATTTTAAACATCTTCATCGACTGGCTAACAGCCGCAGAATCCTTTTCATTTAAAATGTCATTTACCTCCTCTGGCTTTATGCTGGTCTCCTTTAAAAACTTTATAAATAAATCAGTCTTCTCTTGCTTCTCAAGCACCCTGTTCAATCGATCCTTCGAAGCCAAACCTATTGCATACGATAGCGGAGTTAATCTCAAATCGGCATTATCCTGTCTCAGCAAGGTTCGGTATTCTGCCCTTGAAGTAAACATTCTGTAGGGCTCCTCAGTGCCTTTGGTAATAAGGTCATCTATCAAGACTCCAATATAAGCTTCATCTCTCTTCAAGATAAATGGTTCTTTTCCTTTGATGCTTAATGCAGCATTTATTCCTGCCATCAAGCCTTGAGCTGCTGCTTCCTCATATCCGGTTGTGCCATTAATCTGTCCTGCAAAATAAAGGTTCTTAACCAGCTTTGTCTCCAGACTGTGAAGTAACTGTGTAGGTGGGAAATAATCATACTCTATCGCATATCCAAATCTCAGAAACTTAACATTCTCAAATCCTGCTACCTTTTTTAGTGCCTTGTATTGCACCTCATGAGGCAAGGAAGTAGAAAAGCCATTGACATATATTTCAGTTGTATTCCAGCCTTCTGGCTCCACAAAAATCTGATGCCTGTCTTTGGTTGAAAACCTATCGATCTTATCTTCAATTGAAGGGCAATAGCGTGGACCTATTCCTTTTATCCTTCCGGTATACATAGGAGAATTTTCAAACCCTTCACGCAACAATTCGTGCACTTCCGGAGAAGTGTAAGCCATATAACAAGATCGTTGTTCGGTCAAATTCTCTGTATTCGTATAAGAGAATTTCGAGGTTATCTTATCTCCAGGCTGTTCTATCATCTTTGAAAAATCCAATGACCTTGCATCCACCCTGGGCGGAGTACCGGTTTTCATCCTTCCAGCTTCAAAACCCTTAGCCACTAAATCTTCCGTAATTCCTGTAGAAGCCCCCTCACCTGCTCTTCCTCCACCAAAGGTTTTTTCTCCGATATGGATCTTTCCATTTAAAAAAGTTCCAGCAGTAACGATAACAGTCTTTGCATAAATATCAAGACCTAGTTGCGTTTTAACACCAACCACTTTATCCTCTTTAAAAAGAAGGCCGTTTACCGAATCCTGAAACATATCAAGGTTGTCAGTTTGTTCTAAGCGTGTCCTCCATTCCTCAGCAAATCTCATTCTGTCACTCTGGGCTCTTGGACTCCACATTGCCGGACCTTTAGATTTGTTCAGCATCTTAAATTGGATGGCTGTCTTGTCGGTGACTATACCACTAAGCCCGCCCAGGGCATCAATTTCCCGAACGATTTGTCCTTTTGCTATACCGCCCATTGCAGGATTGCAACTCATTTGAGCAATATTCTGTAAACTCATGGTAATTAATAAAGTGCTGCAACCCAGATTGGCAGCAGCTGCGGCAGCTTCACTTCCGGCATGACCACCACCAACAACTATAACATCATATGTAGATTCAAATAAATTCATCATCATTGTTTCACGTGAAACATATTTAACCTCATGCTAAAAAGTCCGCAAAGATAGGTAATAATCCTCTTTCGACCTCATGATCAATTTATCCTTCTCATCCTTATCGTGATAACCACAATAATGTAATATTCCATGTACCATTACCCTGTGTAATTCATCCCTAAAACCGAGTGTCAATTTTTCTGCATTTTCAAGCACTCTTTCATAAGAAATATAGATATCTCCGGAAACCACATGTCCAACAGTGTAATCAAAGCTAATAATATCTGTTAATGTATTGTGCTTCAGTGTTTTAACATTTATTTCATGAAGATAATCATCGTCACAGAATATATAGTTTATTTCTCCCAGTTCTCTTTCCTCCTGATCAAGAACAAAAGTCACCCAATCCGATATCTTCTCTTCGTCTTCCAGACTAAATTTTCCTACAAAAGTATATTCAATCATATCGTCTTAATTATTATCCTGTTCAAAATATTCTTTTACCCTCTTTTTATAATCTGGAGCCAATTCCAATCTCTTACGTTTTAAAATTTCGTCCTCGTTTCCCGATTCTTTAGAATGTTTCAATGCATCAATCTCCCTAAACTGCTCTTCATAACGACTTGTTTCAGCTTTTCTTTTACTATCCTTGTTTCGTTCCAAAGCCGCATTTTCCATCTCTAACAGCTCGTGTTCCAATTTTTGCATCCTGTCAAGTGATTCTTTTGTAATCCCCTTTTCAAGCAATATCTTCTCTAATTCTTCCATCTGATTCAATACGGCCTTCCCTTTTTGACCTCCACCACCTTCTTTATCCAAAATTTCTCGCAACTGATCCTTTAATAATTTCTGTTCCTGGTACATCTGAAATTGCTCCCCGCTCATCGCCTCTTTTCCCTTTTTGCCGGGTCCTTTCTGCTCATCCATTCCTTCTTTCATCTTCTTCATCATTCCTTGCTGTTTTTTAATCACATCCGGTAAACTAAGCTCCCCTTCTTTGCCTTTGCCTTTTCCCGATCCGGGTTTTTGATTCTGAAGATTTTGCAGCATATCACTTAATAAGTCCGCAAGATTATTAGCGGCCGTCATGGTGTATTGCTGGTTACTCATTCCCTGCTGTATTCTATTCTCCGCAATATTTTCGAGTGATTTATCAAGATTATAGTGCGCTGAACCAATATCTTCCTGAATTTTAGAGCTCAACTTTACCATCCTGAGTGATAAGGAATATAAACTATCATCTATGTGTTCAAAATGTTCTTTTAACTTAATCTGTTCCTTTAATTTTCTAGGGAAATCTGCATTCTCTGAGTTCACATTATCAAAAGAAAGCATGAGTTCTTCCTGATCCAGAGAAAACAGCAACAAATTCTTAAGTATCTGTTGTAAGTCTTTAATATTCTCTTCCATCCCCTGCATCTCCATTTCCATCAAACCGGCCTCCATTTTTTTACTCAGCTCCTTCATCCTTTCAGAGGCCCTTCTTTGTTGCTCTTTTGCTTTATCTTTAGTATCCTTTTGTTCCTTACCCTCTTTTTGCTCACTGTTCTTTAATGATTCCTCAGCATCCTTCATATCCATTTCAATCAATTTCTCGTCTGGCTCGCTATCAAAAATATCCATGGGGTCCTTTAATTCATCATTTTGTTCACGAAGCTCATTAAAATCCTTTTGGAGTGAATCAAACTTGGTATTTAACTTTTTTTGTTCTTCCTCTGAATTAATTTCCTCGGTACTCAGGTCCAATTGCTCTTCTGAAAGCTCCTCTAGCTTCTGCATGATCTGTGCAGATTTTTTTTCGACATAAAACTGCTTGGTTAATTCTAATATACGTTCAAGTGTTCTGGTTTCCTGCTTACTTTGTTCCTTAAGCTTATCAATTTTTTCCAGCAAATCTTCCTTTTGCAGTTTTTCAGCCAACTCTTCAAGCTCCTTGATCAACTCCTCCTTTTCCTTATAATCAGCCATCTCTTCCCAACGCTTTTTTAGCTCATCTTTTTTATCTTCCAGATCTGGTTGATCTTCCATATCCATATCGTCAAGGTTTTCTTTCATCATGTCAGCATTCTTATCCATCATCTCCTGATAACGTTTCTGTCTTTCCAAAAATTCGTCAAGCTGCTTTTTATCATTCCAATCAGCTTCTTCCTTATTCTTAAGTTTCTTCGAAAATTCTTCAAGTGATTTTTCCAATTGCTCTCCAGACTCCTTTGACTTTTCCGCCTCTTCAATCCCTTGTTTTTGTTCTTCTAAAATTTCCTC
>CBDULU010000169.1:0-5193 GCA_965368155.1 uncultured Flavobacteriaceae bacterium | reverse complement strand
AGCTCGATCGGGAGAAAAGGAATCTTGTAGTAATTGCGGATAATGTTTTGAATTATATACCTTTTGAAATTCTTCGATCTTCTGACGGATCATTGCTTCTAAGCAAATATAATATTAGCTATAATGGTTCGGTAAGGTTATTTATGGAACTAAAAAAAGAGTTTTTCAAATATGATGCTCCGCAGGACTGGTCAGGATTTGCACCCACTTATACTGAGGAGCAGGCATTGTCTTCTTCTAAAGAAGAAATCAACGAAATAGCTGGACTGACAAATGGGATGAAATTTATTGGTGAAGATGCGTTAAAGGAAAATTTCATTTTGCACAACAAAGAGTTTTCAATAATGCATTTTGCAATGCATGCTAAAATCGATAATGAAAACCCACTTTATAATAGCTTACTTTTTGAAGATGGCGAACTAACGGCTTCTGAGATATACACCTCAAATTCCAAAGCTAATATGGTAGTATTAAGCGCCTGTAACACAGGTTTCGGAAAGATTGAGAAGGGCGAAGGCGTCATGAGTATGGCCAGAGCATTTCACTATTCCGGAATTCCATCCGTTGTGATGAGTTTATGGAAGGTTCCTGATCAGGAAACAAAAATGATCATGATAGATTTTTATCGCTACCTAAAAAAAGGAAAGAGCAAGAGTGAGGCCTTGAGAATGGCAAAGCTTCGTTATCTCGATAAAAATGAGGGTAGTATATTATCGCATCCTTACTACTGGTCAGGATTTGTTATTAATGGGAATACGGATCCTTTAGACATCAATAATGTAAACCTCCTATGGGGATGGATTGTTTTAGCTGTTGTCGGAATTCTACTATTGACGTATCTCTATAAAAAATTTAAATAATCATTTTAGATACCCTAAAACTTCCTGTGCTTCCTGTTTTTTAAAATTTGATGAAGGATTATTAATGATAAGCGACAGTCTCGAAATGGCTTTTTCTGTTTCATTATTTTTTAAGTAAGCCATGGCTAGGTACCAATTCGCTTTTTCTTTGAAATCAGCAGATTTACCGTCTAATCCTTGTTTTGTAGCCACCTCACTCAATAAAGCAATGGCTTCATCTGATTTTTCCAAAGCCAGAAAACACAGCCCCTTATAGTAAATGATATATGCTTCATCCGGAGTTTTTACTGAATTGAATAAATTAATGGCCTTGTAGTAATCCTGAGCCTCGTAAGCAACAAATGCTCTGTATTCAATAGTTTTGAGGCTTTCTCCTCGGACAACAGGTTGAATGGTATTTCGATCGACTTGAAAATAATCTTTATAAATTACTTCATTAGAAGGATAATACAGGCTTTTTACACTCCATAGACCTAAGGTAGTAATAAGTAACAAAGATGCCGCAACCATCCATTTTTTGGGAACGATCATAAACAGGGACTTCTTCTTAACATGCTCTTCTATATGTGAAAGTGTAGATTTTAATTCCTCTTGTTGACTGAATGCGATTACTTTTTTCAGGTCCTTTTGAAAAAGAAATTCATTTTTAAAATCCGAGTCGTTTTGTAGTAAATCATTAAAAAGGTTTTGTTCTTTGGGGCTAAGAGAATTTTCGAAATAGCGGTCAATTAAATCATGATTTTTCATAGTGCTTATTTATCAAATCTTTTAGTTGTTTGATACAACGGGATTTTTGACTTTTTAAAACTTTCTTATTACTATAATTGAGAATGGATCTGATCTCATCGAGATTATAACCCTGATAATAGAACAAATTTAAGATACTTTTGCATCTATCACCCAACTCATCATAGTATTTTTTTAATAGCTGTTGTTCTTTAGTTAAAACCGGTCCATAAAGGTTAACATCAAAATCTAAATTTTCTTCCACCAGGTCAAAATCATTTGTCATTTGCAGCCTTGATTGAACCCTGAAATTGTGGTAAATCCTGTATTTACCTATGGCAAAAAGATACGTTGAAATATTACTTTGTAAATTATCAATTCGACCATTGATCGCATTGTCTCTGAGAATCAGAATAGAATCCTGGTAAATATCTATGGCATCAGATTCATCAACATTATATTTTCTGGAAAAATTGAGAAAACCTTCTCTGTTATCAAGATATATTTTTTCCAATGTTTTTTGATCGCCTTGTTTTAAAAGTTCTATGATATTTTTTGATTCTTGTTGATTCATGATTAGCAAAGAAAGTAAAAAGATTTAAAAGCACCCCGAGAATCCTGTAAGGATTGTATGGGTCAATTGGTTTAGGTCAAAATTAAGAAGCAATATGATTTATCTGACTTTTAAACCCCTGCTTATGGTAAGGATAATCCTTAAAAAAATGAGTTTTGTGATTTTGAACAAAATGTGATGATCAAATTATCTATAGACAAAATTCCTTTATGCGTATCCTGTGGTAAAGAAAGCAGCCTTACATCATAGGCCCCCGCAAATTTTATGACAAATCCGGACCAGCTCTTTTGTGATTATTAATTATCTTCGGTCCTCCAAAAGAAAAACATGAAAAAAGTATTTGGCCTCAAAGGACGGATTCGACATTATGCCTGGGGAGGGCAGAGGTTTATCCCAGAATTACTGGGGATTAGCTCTGACCATGATCCATATGCTGAATATTGGTTGGGAGCTCATGTAAATGCCCCTGCGTTGGTTGAAACTGAAGAGGGGGAGATTCCTCTGGATGCTTTTTTAAAGTCCAATGCTGAAGTATTTTTAGGAGAAGAGACCTATAAAATGTTTGGAAGATTACCTTTTCTTTTTAAAGTACTCGACGTCCATGAAATGCTTTCCATCCAGGTACATCCTAGTAAAATTGAGGCAGAGAAAGGGTTTAAGAAGGAAAATGAATTGGGAATTCCATTGACAGCTCCCAACAGAAATTATAAGGATGACAACCATAAGCCAGAAATCATGGTTGCTTTAGGTGAGTTTTGGTTGTTGCACGGATTTCTTCCAAAGGAGAATTTACTTGAAGTACTTCATAAGAACCCTGAGTTTGAAGCTTTGACAGCTATATTTTTGAAGGATGGCTATAAAGGACTGTATCGATATGTGATGGAAATGCCTTTGCCTGAAAGCGATAAAATACTCAGGCCATTGGTCAATAAACTACTCCCTTTGTACGCAGAAAATAAACTCTCAAAATCATCCCCCGAATATTGGGCGGCAAAAGCAGTTGCTGAGTTTGGCATTGATGACCATTTGGACAAAGGGATATTTTCAATTTATTTTTTCAATATCCTTAAGGTAAATAAAGGGGAAGCGGTTTTTCAGGATGCAGGTGTACCCCATGCTTATTTGGAAGGACAGACCATGGAATTGATGGCTAATTCTGACAATGTTTTGAGGGGAGGTCTGACCCCAAAGCACGTAGATGTTCCCGAATTATTAAAGCATGTTGTTTTTGAAGAAACTAAACCTGAGATCTTAAAGGGAACCATAGAAGAGAATGGTGTTGAAAGGCAATATAAAAGCCCGGCTCCGGATTTTGAATTGAGTGAGGTGACTCTAGGTCCTGATAATTCTTATAGGGGCAAATCGACTTCAGTCGAAATTTATATCCTTATGGAAGGGGAGATAAGGGTAACGGAAAAAGAGACTTCCCAAGCCCTCAAAAAAGGAGAGAGTTTTTTGGTCCTCGCGGGAGCTGAATACCAAATATCAACTGCCAACCATGCAGTTTTATACAAGGCGACTACTCCTTGATATATTTTATTTAGAATAGCTGAATTCTAATTTGTCCAAGCCCTTTTGAATATCTTCATTCTGCATAAACAAATTCCAAAGAAGCGCTGTTCTATGATTTTCGATCATAACGACTATCGGGCCCTGATCAATAGCCAGATAGGCCTTTGCAACCCAAGTACTTCCTGGTTTGAAGGCATCATAAAATCCGGCAGGTCCTAAGAGCTTATCTTTATGTCCGTAAAAATAACGCAAGGCTTTTATTGACTCCTCAGGTGTATATGGCATTGAAGAAAGAGCTGCTGTAGGCGAGATAATGCCTAGATCATTTCCTGGAGCATGTGCTGAATACCCAATGCTTCCATCAGCATTTCTTGAATAACTGGCAGTGAGTCCCCAGCAATTATCTCCGTAATCCGGAAACATTTTGGGATTATCTACACAGTATTGATAATTCACTTTGCTGTGGTTTAGATTGACATCCCAGTAGTTTGCATATGCATCCTGAAGGCCTTTAGGATTGAGACCTAAATAGGAATAATGTGCCCAAAAAAGAGGACCTCCATAGGTGGTTGCTCCATTGTGTTTTAGAAGTAATGGAATTCCGTAGGTAATTTGTTCACTTTTGATTCCGCCGTCAGACGCCCATCCGGAAGTATAAGCTTTTTTACTGATGGAATGATCAACTGAAGCTGCTGCCATAATATAGGTGATGAGTACTTCATTATATCCGGAAAGCTTGAAATTGATCGAAAAATCATGGTTGGGGCTCCAATGCCAATACAGTGCATCTTCACCTTGTGTATACCAATCCCATTCCACTCCTTTCCAAAGTTGGTCGGCTTTTGTTGCAAGCTCTTTTTCAATGTCAGAACCATCTTTAAAATACTCTTTGATGCAAATTAATCCCTGGCATAAAAATGCTGTTTCCACAAGATCTCCTCCATCATCTAAATTTCCAAAGGGGATTACTTGACCAGTACTTCCATCCATCCAATGGGGCCAGGCTCCGCGAAAACGTTCAGCATTATCTAAAAAGGTCAAGATTTTATCGAGTCTTTCTACAGCCTGAGATCTCGACACATAATCTCTTTCTATACCAACAAGGATAGACATCAACCCGAATCCTGTTCCTCCTGTAGTAACGATATTGGCGTCAAATGAAGGGTTTTCCGGGTGGTAACGTTCACGCGCTGCACCTGAGTTGGCTTCTGCAAAGTCCCAGAAATATCGAAACGTTTCTCTTTGGGTGAGATCTAGTAATTCTTCGTCTGTTAAAACTGCTTCTGGCGGATCAGGCATACTAATGGGAGGATCCATAGGCTCATCTCCTCCGCATGAAAGGACCGACCAAAAGACGAGAATGAATGCTAATAAAATTCTTGTTGATCTTTTGGGTTCCATTTTTTATCCTGGCTTTATCATTATTATTCCGCAAGATAGAATAATCAAGAAATTTGACCAGCACTTTTTTTCAGGACTTTAATAATTAGAGAGGATATAGTTGTTAGTCTTTTCAAACCA
>CBDULU010000168.1:0-5194 GCA_965368155.1 uncultured Flavobacteriaceae bacterium | reverse complement strand
GGTAAAAGAACACTAATCTCAAAATTGTCTTGATCTTTAATTGGCTGACAAGCCACAAACAGCAACAGAAGAACAATTGTAAAAGGAAGGTATAATTTCATTTGATTAATTTTTTTATGAAGTTAAGCATAAAAATTAATCCTTTTTTACAGCTTTATTTTTTTGTGAGCATTCTTTTGATCTCATTTAGTTTCATTAGCGCATCAATTGGGGTCAATGTATCAATATTGGTGCTAAGGATCTCTTCCTTTATTTCTTCAAGTAAAGGGTCATCAAGGTTGATAAAACTCAGTTGCACTTCTTTTTGGGAAGCCACTTTCAATTTGGCCTGAATGTCTTCTGAGGCGTGACTTTTTTCAAGATGAGACATCATCTTGTTTGCCCTGTGAAGTACCGGACTGGGCATACCAGCTAGTTTGGCCACATGTATACCAAAACTGTGCTTGCTCCCTCCCGGAACCAATTTTCTGATAAAGATGACTTTGTCTTTGAGTTCTTTTACCGATACATTGAAGTTTTTAATTCTTTCAAATGTTTCGCTCATGTCATTGAGCTCATGGTAATGTGTAGCAAACAGGGTTTTTGCCCTGGTCGGATGCTCATGCAGGTATTCCGCGATGGCCCAAGCAATTGAAATGCCGTCATAAGTACTTGTACCACGACCAATCTCATCGAGAAGGATCAGGCTTCTGTCAGATAAATTATTTAATATATTGGCCGTTTCGTTCATTTCGACCATAAAAGTTGATTCACCCATTGAAATGTTGTCACTGGCGCCAACTCTGGTAAAGATCTTATCTACAAGACCTAGTCTTGCGTTTTGAGCCGGCACATAAGAACCCATTTGAGCCAGCAAAACGATTAGCGCTGTTTGTCTTAAAATTGCAGATTTACCACTCATATTTGGTCCTGTGATCATGATGATCTGCTGCTGATCTCGATTCAAAACAACATCATTGGCAACATATTGTTCTCCCGCTGGAAGCTGCTTTTCGATGACGGGATGCCTTCCGTTATTGATTTCAATTAAGGTCGAATCATCAATAACCGGTCTGACATAATTATTTATAATGGCCGTTTTGGCAAAGGAGCCCAAACAGTCAAGTTGCGCAACGATCTTCGCATTTTTTTGGATCTTTTGGATATAGGGTATGATGCCCTCTAACAATTCCTGGTAAATACGGTGCTCTATAACAGCGATCTTTTCCTGCGCTCCAAGTATTTTTGATTCGTATTCTTTAAGTTCCTCTGTGATATATCGCTCCGCTGACACCAAGGTTTGCTTTCTGACCCAATCTTCAGGAACTTTGTCTTTATGGGTATTTCTTACTTCAATATAATAACCAAAGACATTATTAAACGCAATTTTTAAACTGGAAATTTGGGTTCTTTCGATCTCTCGTTTTACAATATGATCCAGGTATTCCTTTCCTGAATTCGAAAGAAGCCTCAATTCATCCAATTCTACACTAACACCTGACCTAACGGCATTTCCTTTGCTGATCTGAACAGGCGCATTATCTTCAAGGGTATCGCTGATGTTTTTGATCAGCGCTTCAGTTGGGTCTATGTCTCCTACAAGTGAAATAAGAGGGTCATAATTACTTTTTACAGCTTGCTCTTTGATCGGAATGATAGCTTGAAGAGAGTTTTTTAATAATACAACCTCACGAGGATTGATCTTACCTGTTGCTACTTTGGAAATAAGTCGTTCAAGATCACTGATCTGATCGATTTGACAGTTTTGAAATTCTAAAAAAGACTCGTTTTGGATCAAGAATTTTACGATGTCATGGCGGGTTTTAATGTCTTCTGCATTTTTTAACGGCAGCGCCAACCATCGTTTTAACATTCTTCCACCCATGGGTGAAATGGTACTGTCGATGATATCGAGTAAGGTGACGGCCCCTGGCGTATTACCCTGATATAATTCAAGATTACGAATCGTAAAACGATCCATCCAGACATAGTCATCCTCAATAAGTCTTTGGATATTGGAAATATGCTCAAGTTTGTGGTGCTGTGTTTCTGAAAGATAATGAAGGATGACCCCAGAAGCTATAATCCCTTCATGGAGATCGTCAATGCCATATCCTTTTAGCGAACGAACCTTAAAATGCTGGTTAAGGATCTCATTTGAGGCGTCTTCTTTAAAGATCCAATCATCCATATAGAAGGTATAAAAATCGCTTCCAAAGGCATTGTTAAAATCAATTCTCCGATCTTTTTGAACCAGGACTTCACTCGGGTTGAAATTCTGCAATAGTTTATCTATATATTCCCTATTGCCTTGTGAAGTAATAAACTCACCTGTTGAAACATCTAAAAACGAAATGCCAATCTGTTTTTTACCAAAATGCAGGGCTGCTAAAAAATTATTGGTTTTGGAATGCAGTACTTCATCGTTTAAGGCAACCCCAGGAGTGACAAGTTCTGTTACCCCTCTTTTTACAATTTTTTTGGTAAGTTTAGGATCTTCCAACTGGTCGCAAATAGCAACGCGTAAGCCGGCTTTAACCAATTTAGGCAAATAGGTATTTAAAGAATGGTGAGGAAATCCTGCCAAAGCCGTTTCACTCTCAGAACCGGCACCTCTTTTTGTAAGGATGATTCCCAATATTTTTGCTGCAACCTTGGCGTCTTCACCGAAGGTTTCATAAAAGTCACCTACACGGAACAACAGCATAGCGTCAGGATACTTTGTTTTGATATTGTTATACTGCAACATCAAGGGGGTAACTTTTTTCGCCTTTGCTTTAGTCAATTGTCAGGAATTTTTTTAATTATCGTGCGTACACTTAGAAATAAGTGATAGGTAAGCAAAGATATAATTTTAAAGAGAATAAGGAAATCAGCAGAGATGAAATAGACAGTTGCATTTGAAGGTGCAATCCTGACAGGTTTGCACTGATATCTTAAAATCCTGGGTACCGCATCTAAAGATGTAATCCACATTCAGTTTTAGGAGAATTGTTCCATCTCCCATGACGGTCTTCACCCGGAACCGTGCAATGGAAGCAGCCTATGGAGGAGTATCCCTTTGATTTTAAGGGGTGGAAAGGTAGATGGTGATCTATAATGAACTGGTCTCTTTCTTTATAATCAATATCCAACAAGGGATAAAATTTTAAAATAGTTTCTTTTTCTTCAAAAATATTTAACCCACTTCTGTGATCACTTTGCCATTTCATCAAGCCGGAAACCCAGATTTTATAGTCTTTTTTAATATGATCAAGAGGCTTGACTTTATTGATATGACAGCATCGGTTAGGATTGTTCTTCCAAAGTTCTTTTTCTTTAGAGAATTGATACTCATCGGGATCTGCCTTGATACTAATCACATTCAGATCATATAATTTGGTAAGGTATTCCTTGTAAATCAGGGTTTCTTTAAAATGGTAACCCGTATCTATAAAATAGATGATCTGGTCTTTGTTGATATCTGAAAACACTTTGAGTAAAAAAGCAGAAGTAGCAGCAAAGGCAGAGGTGATCATGATGTCCTTTGCATTATGATCTTTATACAATTGCTCAACTCTTTGATACACATTCAAAGTGTCGTATTGCTGATTTAATTTTTCTATTTCAACGTGATTTAACGTATCGATCATAACGTAGAATTTAAAAATAAAGCGCTAAAATACTAATATATTCGGCCTTTTACATAAATAGAGTGTTAAAAAACTATTAATCCTAGCGGATTAGTATGATAAATGTCATGTTTTATTCAATTTAGAATAATTTTAAATAAAAAATCCCCAAGTCAGAACCAGGTGATAAGGATTTTATAATTTCGCAATTCGAACTAGATTTTATCATGCGAAAATTAAAGAACAGCGAATTAAACAGACTCAATGTGGAAGAATTCAAGCAGTCAGAGAAAATTCCTTTGATCGTGGTATTGGATAACATAAGAAGTCTGAATAATATTGGATCGGTTTTCAGGACTTCGGACGCCTTTTTAATTGAAAAAATTTATTTGTGCGGAATCACGGCTCAGCCTCCCCACAAGGAAATACATAAAACTGCATTAGGAGCTACTGATGCGGTGGATTGGGCCTATGAAGAAAGCACTGAGGAATTGGTGCAAAAACTTAGGGCCGAGAAAATACAAATACTTTCTGTTGAACAAGCGGAACAAAGTACCTCCCTGCAGTCGTTTTATCCCATTGATGGCATGAAATATGCAGTAATCTTTGGGAATGAGGTAAAAGGAGTCGAGCAAAAGGTTGTCAATGCATCAGATCTTTGTTTAGAAATTCCTCAGTTTGGAACCAAACATTCGCTAAATATTGCTGTAAGCTGCGGGATAGTTCTTTGGGATATTTTTGCTAAAATGAAATTCAGATCTGAACGGTAAAGCCTTGTTTAGTGAATAATGCACTAATATTGAGAAGATTTTTTCGTTGTTATATTCGAATACATCAAATTGACTGCTGTAAATTTTGATTTTTTTTTAACAGCTTTCATTTTAAAGTTTTATATTTTCGCTAATAAGGAATCATATAGGATAGTCAAGAAATATGACGGATAAGAAACAGAGAAGGTATGACCAGGCCTATTTGAAAATGGCGATGGAATGGTCAAAACTTTCTCACTGTAAAAGAAAACAGGTAGGAGCCTTGATCGTTAAAGATAAAATGATCATCTCTGACGGATATAACGGAACACCAACAGGATTTGACAATTGCTGTGAAGATGATGAAGGAAGCACAAAATGGCACGTATTACACGCTGAAGCCAATGCCATTTTAAAAGTCGCTTCTTCCACTCAAGCCTGCCGGGGAGCAACGCTTTATATTACCTTATCTCCTTGTAAGGAATGCAGTAAGCTGATACATCAATCAGGTATACGCAGAATGGTTTATGCCAATGCCTATAAAGACGATTCCGGAATTGATTTTTTAAGAAAAGCCAACATTGAAATTTTATATTTGCCCATAAATGAATAGAAAAACTAGAATATTTCTCCCATTGATCATTGCGGTTTCTATCGCACTGGGCATATTTTTGGGCACTTCTCTGAATTATCAGAAGAAGACCATCACATTTTTTGGTGGAACTCCCCAGGAAAGGAAAATCAAAAGACTTATAGACTATATCCAATATGAATATGTCGATGAAGTAGATACGGATAGTTTATTGGATGGTACGATTAAGAACATGCTTGATAAACTCGATCCTCATTCGGTAT
>CBDULU010000167.1:0-5215 GCA_965368155.1 uncultured Flavobacteriaceae bacterium | reverse complement strand
ATACTACAGGCAAAAACATCGTTGGCATTATAGGATATTTTAGCTCCGGCTTCAGAGTATTCCTGATCGGTATAATTTGTACCGTCTCCTGCTCCTGATTCTACAACGATCCTGTGCCCGTTAGAGGTAAGAGCAGCAACTGCATTTGGCGTCAGACAAATTCGTTTTTCATCAAAATGAGTTTCTTTGGGAATCCCAATATACAAATCGTCCTTATGCTTTTTAATTTCAAGCATTTCCGGTTTTGGCATCAGCTCTTCTTTGCTGAAAGGTGATAGTTGTTTGGACATTTTAATTGATTTCTATGGTTCGGGTGTTATCCTGATTTATGGTCAGATGTATAACAACCGACTCTAAAGGTAATACATTTTCGACTTTTTCCGGCCATTCGATGAAACACCAGGCCTCTTTGTCAAAGTATTCTTCAATTCCCATGTCATAAGCCTCCTCTTCATCCTCTATTCTGTAAAAGTCAAAATGATAAATGATCTCATCGTTGATTGAATGGTATTCATTGACCAAAGAAAAAGTGGGTGAACTGGTAACATGATCAACACCAAGTTGATGGGTGATTTCCTTGATCAAGGTGGTTTTACCACTGCCCATAGGTCCGTTAAATAAAAGTACCCGAGATGTTGATGATTCCAGCACCCATTTTGCTATTTCCGATATGTCAGAAAGTTTGTAAGATCGTTTCATGATTGATGAGTCTTATATCTATCTTATCTCTAAACTATTTAACTCGGATCCATGGAGTGGTAAACATTTTGAACGTCGTCTTCTTCCTCTAATCGTTCCAAGAGTTTATCTACATCAGCCTGCTCTTCTTCAGTTAGTTTTTTAGTAGTAGTGGGTATTCTTTCGAAACCAGAAGAAAGTATTTCGAGTTCATTTTCTTCGAGGTATTTTTGTATTGCCCCAAATTGTTCAAAAGGAGCATAGATAAGAATCCCGTCTTCATCTTCAAACACTTCTTCTACATCGAAATCAATCAATTCAAGTTCGAATTCTTCAAGATCCATTTTTAATCCCTCTGAGTCAATTCTAAAATTACAGGTATGATCAAACATAAAGACAACAGAGCCTGAAGTTCCAAACGTTCCGTCACATTTATTAAAAGCAGCACGAACATTGGCTACCGTCCGGTTATTGTTATCCGTGGCTGTTTCGATCAAAACAGCTATACCATGAGGTGCATAGCCTTCAAAAAGAATTTCCTTGTAGTCAGCAGTATCTTTGTCAGAAGCTTTTTTAATGGCTCTTTCTACATTGTCCTTCGGCATATTGGCTGCCTTGGCATTTTGCATTACAGCTCTTAACCTGGCATTGGTCTCAGGATTTGGACCACCTTCTTTTACTGCCATTACAATATCTTTTCCGATTCTCGTAAAGGTTTTGGCCATAGCTGACCAACGTTTCATTTTTCGGGCCTTTCTAAATTCGAATGCTCTTCCCATGATCTCTTATTTGTAAATTTTCATATCTGTTACACTTGGATGACCCCAAGATTAAATTTTTTTTCGATTGGCGACTGGTTGGCGGCATGAATACCCATAGAAATCCAATGCCTTGTTTCCAGAGGATTAATGATTGCATCTGTCCATAATCTTGCAGCAGCATAATACGGAGAAATTTGTTCTTTGTAACGTTCTGTGATCGTTTTAAGAATCTCATTTTCCTTTTCCTTGGTAATTTTTTGCCCCTGTTTCTTTAAAGTGGCCGTTTCAATTTGTAGTAATACTTTTGCCGCTTGAGCACCTCCCATAACAGCCAATTCAGCACTTGGCCAGGCAACAATCAATCTAGGATCATAAGCTTTTCCACACATGGCATAATTTCCTGCACCATAGCTATTACCGATCACCACAGTAAATTTTGGCACTACTGAATTACTCACGGCGTTTACCATTTTTGCCCCATCCTTTATAATTCCGGCATGCTCAGACTTACTACCTACCATAAATCCGGTCACATCCTGCAAAAATACAAGGGGAATCTTCTTTTGGTTACAATTGGCAATGAATCTTGTGGCCTTATCAGCACTATCAGAATAGATCACTCCGCCAAACTGCATCTCGCCTTTGCCATTTTTCACAACCTTTCTTTGATTCGCTACAATGCCAACGGCCCAACCATCTATTCTTGCATAGGCACAGATCAATGTTTTGCCATAATTGGCTTTATACTCCTGCATCTCAGACTTATCAACCATGCAAGCGATGATTTTTTTCATATCGTACTGGGCAGATCTTTCTTTCGGTAAGAGACCAAATACATTTGATTGCTTCTCTTGAGGCAATGCTGGTTCAATTCTATTAAAACCGGCACATTCAGGATCACCTATTTTATCTACAATATTTATAATTGTGTTCAAGGCATCCTCATCATCCTTTGCTTTATAATCGCACACCCCTGAAATTCCAGTATGTGTTGTTGCCCCACCCAATGTCTCATTGTCGATCAGCTCTCCAATGGCGGCTTTAACCAAATAACTTCCGGCAAGAAAAATACTTCCTGTTTTATCAACTATAATAGATTCATCGCTCATGATAGGTAAGTATGCCCCTCCTGCAACACAGCTTCCCATAACCGCAGCGATCTGTGTGATCCCCATGCTACTCATGATGGCATTGTTTCTAAAGATTCTCCCAAAATGCTCCTTGTCAGGAAAAATCTCATCCTGCATTGGCAAGTATACTCCCGCGCTATCAACCAAATAGATAATAGGCAGTTTGTTCTCCATGGCTATTTCCTGAGCCCGCAGATTTTTTTTTGCAGTAATCGGGAACCAGGCTCCGGCTTTTACAGTTGCATCGTTGGCAACTACGATACATTGTTTGCCTTTTATATAACCAATTTTAACCACGACTCCCCCTGATGGGCATCCACCTTGATCAGCATACATACCATCTCCCGTAAATGCACCAATTTCCAAGGCCTTATCCGGTTTGTCAAACAAAAAATCAATGCGCTCGCGTGCAGTCATTTTTCCGGCGGCGTGGATTTTGGATATCCTTTGCTCTCCACCTCCTTTGTTAACCAGAACTAGTTTTTTTCTTAATTGTGAGGCCAGTAATTTATTGTGGTCTTCGTTACTATTGAAGTTAATATCCATTGTAATTTGATCAAGTATAGAGGGCTAAAATACGAAATACAGCTTAATTAGAAGCTTGTATATACCATGTAAATAAATACCATGGTATATAATTAAATTATTATCGTATATTTGTAACAGAAAATAAAATACTACACATGAAAAATATTATTACCTTGGGTGGAAGTTCTAGTAAAAATTCCATCAATAAGCAGTTGGCTGAATATGTTGGAAGTACTTTGAAAGGAGTAGAGGTCACTAATCTTGATCTCAATGATTACCAACTACCTCTGTATTCAATAGATATTGAAAATGAGCAGGGTTTTCCCAAAGACCTTAAAGAGTTAAATCAACGCGTTGAAGAGGCCAGCGGAATTGTTCTATCTCTTGCAGAACACAATGGGGCCTATAGTGCTGCATTTAAGAATGCCTTTGACTGGTTGTCGAGAATTGATGGAAAGGTATGGCGCAACAAACCCATGCTTTTATTAAGCACATCTCCTGGTGCTCGAGGAGGTCAGTCTGTTATGGATATAGCTTTAAGCAGGTTTCCTTTTAACGGAGGAAATATTGTGGGATCGATGACCTTTCCTTCCTTTGGTGAAAACTTTAAGGATGGTACCATTGTCAATGAGGAGCTGAAATTAAACCTCCGCCAGTTAAGTGATCATTTATTAAAAAGCCTGTAATTATGGGAGATTTGGCCAAAGAAATCAATTCAACTTTTCCCAATCAAAAGGTTAAAGCCTTGCTTAATATCAAATATACGGCAGGCTGGTTAGACCAAATTGGAACGGAATTGTTAAAGCCTCATAATATTTCGGAGCAGCAATACAACATTCTAAGAATATTAAGAGGTGCAGCAAAAGAGATCACCGTTACAGAAGTAAAGGAACGTATGATCCAAAAATCTCCGAATACGACCCGTTTGATGGACAAACTTTGTGATAAGAAGCTGATCGACAGGAGTAGGTGTGAAAGTGACAGAAGAGTGGTTTTTGCTAAGATCACAAAAAAAGGCTTGGATCTGTTGGAAAGGATAAATATGTCTGATTTGGATAATTATATGGAGAGATTGACAGACAAAGAAGCAAAATTATTGAACGACTTACTTGATAAGTTAAGATAAATTGTATAGAAATGAAAGCAAAAATATTCAAAGCAAATCAACGGGGTCATGCCGATTATGGATGGTTACAGGCCAATTACTCATTTAGTTTCGCAAATTATCGTGATGCTGACAGGGTACAATTCGGTGCTTTGAGGGTACTCAATGACGATTTTATCAAAGGCGGTGGAGGTTTTAGTGAACATCCTCATCACAATATGGAAATCATTAGCATTCCCTTACAAGGAGGTCTGAAGCATAAGGACTCTATGAGTAACACCTGGATACCACTTCTTCCAGGAGAAGTACAAGTGATGACTGCCGGTACAGGTGTTATGCATTCCGAACGTAATAATTCGCCTACTGAGATGTTGAACTTATTTCAAATCTGGATCATTCCGGATAAGAATGGAGTAACACCTGCTTATGGGCAGAAAAAATTTCTTCGTGAAGATAGAAAGGACAATTTACAGCTACTTGTTGGGAGTTATAAAGATGCAAGCGAAGAGCCATTAAAAATTCATCAGGATGTCCGAATATCAAGAATTGATCTCAGTGCAGAAAACACCTTGAGCTATACCATGAAATCACTAAATCATGGTGTCTATATCATGTTGATATCGGGAAAAGTGCAGTGTGACGAGTTCACCTTGGAGGCCCGTGATGCCGCAGGTATATGGCAGACGGAGAATGTAAGCCTTACAGCCGAAGAAAATGCTGATATTCTTTTTATTGAAGTTCCTATGATTTTTTAAAGATAAATCAGGATTACAAGCAAATTCATAAGTCAAGCCTCTTGGTATTCCAGATATTGTAAATTTATAGTAAATTCTGTACTAATTCTGCACTGCAATTCTTATGTTTGCAGCGATTATTAACAGCATATATTGATCGGTAAAATGAAGAAATTAAATGATTTTATTTGGGAAACCCACGGCATTCATGCGGGTACTGAAAATGATCATGTTAAGCATGGAATTGACAAATTAGAAGATATAGTTGATAAGGCCATT
>CBDULU010000166.1:0-5226 GCA_965368155.1 uncultured Flavobacteriaceae bacterium | reverse complement strand
AAGTAATTCAATATCCATATTTCCTGATCAAGAAGTTTTCTTTTGATGTAAAAGTTACAAACTCTTGGAATAGGAACTTAGATTATTCCTTTTATCCAATAATTTATCAATGGCATTTATGGCAACAGAGAATCGATTTTTTATACTGCCATTTAACTTTATGTAAGGTTTGTCATACTTCATAAGAGCAGCCTCAAATGCCGCATACATTTCTTCTCTTTGACCCGGTCGATCTCTTAGGTCATCTGCTTCCCAAGGTGTATCAATATTGGTCAACAAATACAAATCATATGTATTCTTAAGTGCATACTTATCCAAATTAGGGTGCACAAAACCTCCGTAATATTCCTCAGAATACACCTTGGTTTCTAGCAAATCCGTATCGCAAATAAGCACCTTATCTGCCTTTAAAGAAAGCTTATTCTCAAGTGCCATTTGGCCTTTGGCGATAGGAATCAGATCAGCATCTTCACAGGTTTTTCTTTCGTTATTCCATTTTTCCTGTAAATACTCTCTGGCGTATTCGGGTACCCAAACGGTATTATAGTGTTTGGCCAATAACTCTGACATCGTCGTTTTACCCGTAGATTCGGGCCCAAATAACACAATTTTAACCAGATTTATTGGTAACTGTTCAAGTGCTTTTTCCATGCTATATATCCATAAATTGCTATAAATGTGAATCCTAAATACTGAAAACTAGTAAAGGCCAGGCCTTTGTAAAGATATAGGGGTACTGAAATAATATCTCCCAGAATCCAATAGATCCAGTTCTCAATTTTCCGTTTGGCCATAAGCCACATTCCAACAAAGAAAATGGCCGTGGTTATTGTATCAACATATGCCGTCCAACTGTTCCATTTATTGTTGTAATAATAAACAATAAATACAAAAACAATGGTGGCTAAAAAAATGAATACCGACTGTTTCTTTTCGATACTATTGGTTCTGCTTATGGGGGTAACATGTGATGCGTCAATTTTTCTGGTCCAAATATACCAGCCGTAAACACTCATGGCAAAGTAATAGCCATTGATCATCATGTCGCCCAGCAATCCCCAGTTAAATAGTAAATACACAAAAATAGAAGTGCTGATCATTCCGGTTGGAAAGACAAGGATCTTATTTTGTTTGGAGAACCAAACAGATAGAAAGCCAAAAATAACGGCAATGATTTCTAAAACAATATCAAGGGTTTGATAATCCTGATATTGTTCGAACAGGTAATCAATAATTTGGTGCATGGTGACTTCTGTCGTCAGTGACGATCTTTAATATAAAAACGCAATTCTTTTCATTCAGAAGTGAGCTGTGTATGTTTGAGTTAACAAAGGCCATTACCTCCTGGTAAGGCCCGAATATTTGCGTGCTTAAGCCATTTTCCTCTATATGAAAAGATGATTCCCTCAAAGATTTGATAAAGGCTATAATAGGTTTTTCAAAATCCTTATGCAAAGGATACATGGATATATCAATAGATATGTTCATTCTTCATGAATTTAGAGAGAAAATTGCTGTTTTCTTCGAAAGCCGTGCCGATGACGACAACATCTGCGCCATTTTTATAAGCCTGGAACAGTTCATTTCTTGATCTGATTCCACCCCCAACGATGAGCGGAATATTTAAATTTTTTGTCACTGATTTAATCACCGAAGGATCCACTGGGTTTAACGCGCCACTCCCCGCTTCCAGATAAATTAATTTATTTCCCATATACATTCCGGCAATTGCAGTCTGTGTGATTTCATCAATATTATCTGCTACAATAGGTTTGGTTTCACTGACTTTCTGCACCGCAGTTTCTTTTCCTCCATCAATTAGAATGTATCCTGTAGGGATGACTTCAAGATCTGATTTTTGCAGGTATGGAACCGCTTTGACTTGTTGGTTGATCAGATACTCAGGATTCCTACCCGATATGAGTGACAAAAATAAGATCGCATCGGCATGTGAAGTGATCTGCTGGTAATTTCCTGGAAATAATACAATGGGTAGTGTTGTAAGTTCTTTTATTTTTAATACCAGTTTGTCCGTCGCTTTTTCTTCAACACTGCTACCTCCAACAAAAATAAAATCTACTGTTGAATTGTTAATATTGGTTATTGTTTCAACTAATGTATCATGATTCATCTTATCGGGGTCCAACAGAATGGCAAGAAGCTTTCTTCCTTCCTTCATCGCCGATAAAAAATACTGATATATCATGATTTTTGAAACTTACTTATTTTCCTAATGTCTTTTCATATGATGAAAAATTGAATTCTTTTGTTAAGGTCTTACCAAAGCATAAACCAAAGTAAATCCTTCCTTTAAAAACTCAAACTTAATATCATAAGTTTTTTTCCAAGTGTCAAATATAACCCTTCCTGACGACCTGCCATCGGCAAACAAAAATGGATCGATTCCAATATGGTTATGAAAGCTTAAACCACCATATGGATAGGTTTTGTACATAGACTCCTTAGCCCCCCAAATTACCGTTAATTGCTTGACAAGGTCTTCATCAGACAAAGAATCAACCTCAGTATTCACAAACCTGTGTTGAATATTTACTATTTTTTCCCTGTTTATTTCAATATCCACACCTGCTTCCAGATCACTGATCAACACCGCTGCAAATTCAAAAGAATGTGTAATCGAAATATGCTTGTCATCATTTAAAAAAGGCCTTCCATATTCATTATAATAAAGATTAGCATCCTCATAACCAGCATGTTTCAACAAATGCCTAACACTTAAAAATCCTTTTTGGTGCAGCTGAGATTTCATGCCAGACAATCTTGAAATACTGTTTTCAGTCAAGACCAGCCCATTTCTCAATTCCTCAAATGTCTCCTCAATTTTCCATATATGTATGGTTGTTCCTCCCTTGTCAGAAATGGTTTTGTAAATCGGCATACAATGTTTAATAGGTATTTCGTATTTTTGCAAACTCTAAACAAATATAAAAATTATGAGTTCAGAAACATCGACTTACGTAAAATATAAGGTTAAGGACCTCAACCTTGCAGAATGGGGAAGAAAGGAAATTCATTTGGCTGAAGCTGAAATGCCAGGTTTAATGAGTCTTCGTGAAGAATATAAAAATGAAAAGCCATTAAAAGGTGCCAGAATTGCAGGTTGCTTACATATGACCATTCAAACAGCTGTGCTGATTGAGACACTGGTAGATCTAGGTGCTGAAGTGACTTGGAGCTCATGTAATATTTTTTCTACCCAGGATCAGGCTGCTGCTGCCATCGCGGAAGCAGGAGTATCAGTTTATGCCTGGAAAGGTCTTACTGAAGAAGAGTTTGACTGGTGTATAGAACAAACTCTTTTCTTTGGAGAAGACAGAAAACCATTAAATATGATTTTGGACGATGGAGGAGATCTGACCAATATGGTATTTGACAGGTACCCTGAATTGGTTAAGGGTATTAAAGGTCTTTCTGAAGAAACCACAACAGGTGTGCACCGTTTGTATGAAAGAATGAAGGAAGGAACTTTACCAATGCCTGCCATTAATGTGAACGATTCTGTGACCAAATCTAAATTTGACAATAAATACGGCTGTAGGGAAAGTGCTGTAGATGCAATTCGAAGAGCTACAGATACAATGATGGCCGGAAAAGTAGTCGTTGTTGCCGGATATGGTGACGTTGGAAAAGGAACAGCAGCCTCTTTTAAGGGAACCGGAGCCAGAGTGATCGTAACTGAGATAGATCCTATTTGTGCATTACAAGCTGCAATGGAAGGTTTCGAAGTCAAAAAAATGGACAACGTCATAGAAAAAGCGGATATCGTAATCACTACTACAGGAAATAAAGATATCGTACAGGAGCGTCATTTCAGAGCATTGAAAGACAAAGCTATTGTTTGTAATATTGGTCATTTTGACAATGAAATTGACATGGCCTGGTTGAATTCAAATTACGGTGATACAAAAATTGAGATCAAACCACAGGTTGATCAATACAATATTGACGGCAAAGAGATTATTCTTCTGGCTGAAGGAAGACTCGTAAATCTTGGTTGTGCCACTGGTCATCCAAGCTTTGTAATGAGCAACTCATTTACGAATCAAACCTTGGCCCAATTAGAGCTTTGGAATAATGCTGATCAATACGAGAACAAGGTATATATGCTTCCTAAACATTTAGATGAAAAAGTGGCACGACTTCACTTGGAGAAAATCGGTGTTGAATTGGAAGAATTACGTCCTGATCAAGCCGATTATATTGGTGTTAAAGTAGAAGGCCCTTTTAAGCCGGATTATTACAGGTACTAATATCTTTTGACATTAAATAAATAGAACTTCCAGGTAATAACTTGGAAGTTTTATTTATTTTTAACCCTATCTATTATTAACTCTTTGCCACATGAAAAACATTTTAGTCCCCATAGGAAGTAACGTTAATGCTTTAAATACTTTGCAATATGCTATTGATTTTGCCGAAGCAGTAGAAGCAAAGATCTATCTTGTTCATGTCTATAGCAGTCCTAAGATCAGTGGAAACGTTCTTAAGGTTGAACAAATAATGGAAAGGGACAGTAAGGAAATCCTTAAGGATCATTTGAACAATGTCAATAAAAAAAATGTAGAGATTATAACCAGTACCTTAAAAGGTTATTCTGTTATCGATACATTGAAACAATTAAATAAACTTTTACATATTGATCTGATTATTGCTTCCACAAAAAATGACGGTGCTGATGAACAAATCTTTTTAGGTAAAATAACCGGAAACATCATTAAAGACACCAAGGTTCCTGTTCTCATTATCCCTGCTGATACAATCTTTAAGCCCATAAAAAAAATTCTGATGACCATTAAATCAGGATCCATTAAATCAATATCCACTTTAGATCTTTTGATAAAAATAAAAAACACCTTTTCATCGACTATTCATCTTTTACAGGTAAAGACCCCAAAACTGGACGCGAAGGATCTTGAATTAAATAAAACACTTGAAGGTTTAATAAGTCAGCATATTCCAACGACTAATGCAACTGTTTATCAAGGTGTTCTTGAACATGTTCGGGAAGAAGACCCGGATCTGCTATGTGTGATTCGCAGAAAAAGAGGTTTTTTTAAAAAACTTTGGGAAAATGACAGGGTCAAAAAAATTGATTTTGACAGTCATATTCCCTTGCTTGTTTTAAAAGGAATGTCGTAATTTGCTTTCTCAAAATTATTGGGGCTATAGCTCAGTTGGCTAGAGTGCTTGACTGGCAGTCAAGAG
>CBDULU010000165.1:0-5229 GCA_965368155.1 uncultured Flavobacteriaceae bacterium | reverse complement strand
TGGTTAGACGGCACCGCAAAAAAGGGCATGCATAGAACGAGTTGGGATTTAAAATTACCGGCACTAGACCCCATCAACTTGGTTCAACCTGAGTTTCAGCCGCCATGGGCCGGTTCTTCAGAAGGACCTCTTGCCGCTCCAGGCAAATACTCTGTGGAACTCTTTATAGTGCATAATGGCAATTTAGCATCGCAAGGAACGCCCAAAGAATTTCATATAAAACCAGTTCCAACAGGAGCTTCGGGCACTAACTTTAAGGCGATAGCTGAATTTCAAGAAAAGACTAGTGAACTGGGAAGACAGATCTCAAGTGCCAACAGGAAAATGGGTGAGGTAAATGAACGATTGACACATCTTAAGGCGGCATTGAAACAGACACCCAAAGCCTCACCTGAGCTTTTTGAAAGGATGGACCAATTAAATAAGAGATTATCCGAATTGAGGAGTGATTTAACAGGTGACCGAATTCGTCGTAGCAAAGATGAATCAACTAGCCCTTCAATAAGCTCCAGAGTTGGGCAAGTTGCTTATGGGCATTGGGATACGCGTCAAACTCCGACAGAAACGCAGCAACGTAATATTGAAATTGCAACTAAGGATTTTGCCGAATTCAAGAAAGGTTTGCTGACCTATTTGAACGACCTGGAAAATTATGAAGCGGCATTAGAAGCAGCTGGAGCTCCCTATACAAAAGGGCGGAAGTTGAAATAGTTACTTCCACGAAGCCTTTGGATAATGATCAATTAAAAACTAAAATCTTATGTCGATTTTTGAATACATCACTTGACAATTTAGAACAAACCTGAGTTATGAAGCAAAAGAAAAAAAATCCAATTAAAAATCAAATAGAAAAATTTGAATCAGTTTCTCGTAGAAAGTTTATAATTACTTCGAGCTTGTCTTTGGCTGCATTTTCCATCATACCAAGGCATGTAATGGGTAAAGGCTATACAGCTCCTAGTGACAAAATCAATATTGGAGTCATTGGATTGGGAAAGCAAGGAAATATTTTATCTGACCGTTTTATTTCAAACACAGCAGCGCAAATTGTTGCTGGTAGTGATGTCTGGGACAGTAAAAGAGCCAATTTTAAAGATAACATTGAAGGCATGTATGCCAAACTTCGAAACGTCGAGGGATATAAAGGGGTAAGTACCTATTTGGATTATCAGGAACTTTTAAGCAGAAGTGATATAGATGCTGTTATTATAGCAACTCCAGATCATTGGCATGCCATACAATCTATTGACGCTATGAATGAGGGAAAAGACGTGTTTTGTGAAAAACCACTCACCAACACCATTGCCGAAGGCAGGGCCATAGCAGATACGGTAAGCAAAACAAAAAGTGTTTTTCAAACGGGCAGTATGCAACGTTCTTGGCAGCGATTCATACTGGCCCAGGAGATCGTGAGTCAAGGAAAATTAGGGGATATTAAAAAAGTATTGGTGAATGTTGGAGATCCAGCAAGACCTTATGATTTGGCAGGTGAAGCATTGCCAAAAGGTATTGATTGGAATAGGTGGTGCGGTCCGGCCCCAATACTGGCATATAGCGATGTTATTGCGCCAAAAATAGTGGAGACCTATCCCGGATGGCGTGATTTTAAAGAGGTTGGGTCTGGTAGAATAGGAGACTGGGGAGCACATATGTTTGATATCGCTCAATGGTGTTTAGGAATGGATCATACGGGCCCGGTGACCTATATTCCACCAAATGACAGAAAAGCGGTAAGAGGTTTAAAGATGTATTATGAAAATGGTATTGAAATGGTGCATGAAGATTTTGAAAGAGGATGGGGAGTAAGGTTTATCGGATCTAAAGGAAGTCTGGATGTTAGTCGTGACTATCTGGAAACTACCCCGGAAAATATTTTAAAGAGTCATACGAATAGTGATACACAAACCATCATGAACAATAATGGAAACCACTATCAAAATTGGTTGGATGGCATAAAATCCAGAGAGCAACCTATATGTGATGCTGAAATTGGACATAGAACGGCAACTATAGCAAATATCGCCAATATTGCTTATGAGTTAGGAAGCACCCTGGGTTGGGATCCCAAAAATGAAAAATTCATTAATAATAAGCAGGCAAATAATATGCGTAAAATGAATCCTAGAAAGTATTGATCAATGGCTAAAATTCAAGAATGCATTTACGCATTCTTATTGCAGCATTGCAGCATTGTATCAATGGATTACAATGAATGTTTTGGTGATATAGAATAATTTTTGTATCATTGGATACAGCCTTGATATTTAGGTAATAAGAAAAGTTATGCCCCTCTGAAAACTTTATTATGAAAACAACATTACAAGACGAATTAAAATCAACCAAAAAGGTCAGCAGTTTTGCCAAAAGGAGTTACAAGATTTATCAAGAACATTATATGTCTAGAAATTTGAAACCGGCCTTGACCATGGAGGAGTTTTTAAGCAATTATAGCTAATATGACTATGCAACATGCTTAACATTAAATCTTCCAACAACTGCTTGCCTAGCTGAAAGGAGGGTCCAATCAATACCTTACTTCTAAATTCATAATTGATACGGAACACTTTTGGTGAAATAATCTAAATAAAGTTAAAAAAGCCAGGTAGACTTAATATTTATCACAGAGTAGTAAGCATTTTAAAAATCATTTAGGCTCTATAAAATCAAGTAATTATGTTAATTTAAAGGTGATTTCTGGTCTATTGAAATAGTCAACTTAATATGAAAATATGGATTTAGAAACAATAAGGAACATTGACTTAATTGATTATAAGACACTTGTTTTCTTGTACCTTATTATCTTTTTAATCATTCTGTTAAGATATGTGGTTTTTTCTTATTCGTATTATTACCTGTTTCATGTTGTTTTAAAAAAGAAATATGCAGATCGTGTTCTACTAAATAAGTTACCTTCATCTGATCAAATCAAAAGAGAAGTTTGGCTCTCTCTTTACAGTACTTTTATTTTCGGTCTGATTGGGCTAGGGCTTTTTGCACTTTGGCAAAACGGATATACCAAGATTTATACTAACCTAACTGACTTTCCGCTTTGGTATTTTCCGGTTAGTATCGCATTATTCATGGTTTTGCATGACACCTATTATTACTGGATGCATAAATGGATGCACGACTTTAAGTGGCTACGACGTTTTCATTTAGTTCATCATAAAAGTATTGATACAACGGTACTTACCTCTTTCTCTTTTCATCCAGTGGAGTCTTTTTTTCAGGCTATTATTTTACCCATTTTATTTATGCTGATACCCATGCATTTTATCGCCATTCTCATCATACTTTTACTCATGACCATTTCGGCGATTATCAATCATGCTGGGGTAGAGATCTATCCGAGAAGTTCTTATTTTGATGGATTTCGAAAATATGTAATAGGGGCTACACATCATGACATTCATCACCGTCATGCCAAAAAGAATTTTGGATTGTACTTTACCTTTTGGGATCGGTTTATGAAAACGGAATTTTGATTTTCTGTGACTTATAGAATTAACAAGAGCATCCCAACCTTACAAGTCGCATTTCGAAATTCATGCATTCAAGCAATAAAAGAGATTGCTTGCATGATTCTGAATACCCTCCATGTTGAGAATAAAAAAAACCTGATCCTTCTGGTGCGAATCTTGTCACAAATGAAATAATTAGAGAGAAATTGGCCAACTATGATGCTGGTTGAATGGAAACATTGACATCAAGAATGGCCGGAAGCATTTGTCTCTCATGACAAAATGGTCAAGGTAGAATTGAAAAAACAATAACGGGATCCAAAAGGGGCTTGTATCAAATATTCACTATCACAAACGAAGCTGACTGTCGCAGAATTGCTTTTTCTTTTTCACCATAGTAAGACCAACAGCAATGTGATAGAATTCATCAATTCAAAAAGGCATACATTGACAAAAGTCACAAAAATTTTGAATTGTATGCCGTAAATTTAGCTTTGAAGAATTCTTATTGCTTTAAAATCTCAAAAAATTCAACAATGAAACAATCTATTAGATTTACATTAAACCATCAGTTGGTAACTGTAGATGTTGATGGAGATGAATCTCTCTTGACCGTCATTCGAGAATATCTCGATAATACAGGTACTAAATATGGTTGTGGACTGGGCGATTGCGGTGCCTGCACAGTAATCGTTGATAATGAGCCTTTACGATCATGTATGGTGTCAATCGAAAATGTAGCAGAAAAAGAAGTTCTGACGATTGAAGGTTTAAAGTCAAATGCTACGCTGCATCCTATCCAAAATGCATTTATGGCACATGACGCTTTACAGTGCGGCTTTTGTACGCCGGGTATGATCATGAATGCCTATGGCCTGCTGCTTCGCAATCCGAATCCTACACGTGAAGAAATTATAGGGGGGATGGAAGAAAATTTATGCAGATGCGGTTCGTATAACCGCATAGTTGATGCTATTCAAACCGCCGCATTAGAAATGAATCAAAAAATTAAGTCATGAAATCAGAAAAGCAAGACCTAACATATAGAAGTATCATGAATAAAGCCCAATTGAGTGACAGGCGAGACTTTTTAAAAAAACTTGGCGGTGGGGTAGTTGTGGTTTTCAGTATTGGAAATCTTTCCTTGTTGGAAGGCTGGGGGCAAAATTCAGCAGAAGAGCAATTGAACTTTAATGCCTATTTAAGAGTTAAAGAAAATGGACGGGTGGATTGTTATACCGGTAAAATTGAAATGGGGCAGGGGGTGATCACTTCTTTGGCTCAGGTACTGGCGGAAGAGCTGGAAGTTTCCATTTATTCAGTGGATATGATCATGGGGGATACAGAGCTTTGTCCTTATGACGCCGGAACCTGGGGCTCATTGACCACACGTTTTGCGGATCCGGTAATAAGGGCTGCCGCTGCTGAAGCAAGAGAAATTCTGATCGATCTTGCTGCAGATCATTTGGAAATCACTAAAGACAGACTGGAAGTTGTGGATGGAACCATATTTGTCAGAAACGAACCTTCAAAAAAAGTTACTTATGCTGAATTGACCAAAGGTAAAAAGATCATTCAAAACTTGAAAAATAAACCTGAAATTAAAAAGCATACAGATTTTAAGATCATAGGAAAACCTGTGATTAGCCTTGATGCTGAGGCCAAAGTTACAGGAAAAGCCATGTATGCAGGAGATATTAAAATGCCTGGTATGGTCTATGCACGTATGGTCAGACCCTCTGTTTTTGGTTCAAAAAAGCTAAAAGTG
>CBDULU010000164.1:0-5240 GCA_965368155.1 uncultured Flavobacteriaceae bacterium | reverse complement strand
CTAATTCTTCAAATTCCTCTATTAAGTCTTTATTGGTATTATATATATAATTTAATTTGTACCCGGCACGTTTAAACACCTCATAAACGTGTCTGGAAGTATGAATACCATTATTGAAAATCAGCGTTTTTTTACCTTTGCTGGTAGCTTCATAAGCGCCGATCAGTTTGGATTGCATCTCATTTTTCGTATACAATTCTTCTGATGACTTCACCGTATAATCACCATTTGCACCTATTTTCAAGGTACTCAGGTTTACATTGTAGCTATAGGTATTTGCCTGAGCCAAAAAACCTTTTTCAATAAGAGAGGTGATCTTTTCTCCAACAATAAGATCTTTATAGATCTCATGCATGGGTAAATTGATATTCGAACTCAAAGGAGTTGCTGTAACCCCTAAAATAAAACATTTCTCAAAATGCTTGAATAATTTTCTAAAGGAGTTATAATGTGCCTCATCGACAATAACAAGTCCAATATCTTCTAAATCAGCTTTTTCCTCCTTAATTCTATTGTTAAGGGTTTCAACCATTGCCACGAAACAAGAATATTTCTCTTCGTTGGTTACTTCCTTTACCGTACTGTCGATTACTTTATTGTTTACTCCAAATTCTGTAAGCATATTGGACGTTTGCTTACTCAATTCAATTCGGTGCGTTAAAATCAGTACTTTATGATGGTTCTTTTGAATGTAGCGACGGGCAATTTCAGAAAAGATAACTGTTTTCCCACCTCCTGTTGGTAACTGATAGAGTAAATTGTACTCATTTGGATTCTCGTTAATTCGTTCGAAAATCTTATCTATGGCCCCATGTTGGTAATCATATAGTTTTTTACCAATTATTTTTTCTTCCTTATCAAGTTTCGTGAGCACCATATCATTATAAATCAACTTTGCAAAAATACTCAATAAAGTAAGTTCTGTAGCAATTCTTTGGATTAATTTTCAGAAGTTTTCATTAAATACTCATAGAGGGTTGATAATTAAATTTTTAGAACAAAATAATCCAAATCAAAAAACCACTTAAGCATAAGTGGTTTTTAGAATATATATGGATGACCGTATAGATCAATAATGGATTTAAAGGTTTTCAGCCAACCAGTCACCTACTTGAGATGTCCCATAAGATTTCTCTCCGTCTGACAGATCTTCGGTCACTATTCCTTCATCCAAAGATTTATTGACCACGGCTCTAATAGCCGCTCCCTCTTCATGTAATCCGAAACCTGTCTCAAACATCATAGCCGCAGATAATACCGTAGCCAATGGATTGGCAATGTTTTTTCCTGCTGCCTGTGGATAAGATCCGTGAATTGGCTCAAAAAGAGATACTTTAGATCCAACCGAAGCCGAAGGCATCAATCCCATAGATCCTGAAATTACAGAAGCTTCATCAGTCAGAATATCTCCAAATAGGTTCTCAGTGATCAAAACGTCATATGAATTTGGCCATTGCACCAAGCGCATGGCTACTGCGTCTACAAACTCATAAGATACTTCTACCTCAGGGTAATCCTTTTCCATGGCCTGAACCGTTTCTCTCCATAACCTCGATGTTTCAAGCACATTTGCCTTGTCTACACAACAAAGTTTTTTTCCGCGACTCATGGCCATTTCAAATCCTTTTTTAGCCAAACGCTTTACTTCATCTCTTGAATAGACGCAATGATCATAGGCGACATCACCATTTTGTTCTCTGCCTTTTTTTCCGAAATAGATTCCCCCGGTTAATTCTCTTAAAAATACCAGATCAGTGCCTTCAATACGTTCTCTTTTCAGTGGCGATTTATCAATTAGTGACGGAAAGGTAAACGTAGGACGTACATTGGCGAACAAGCCCAGTTTCTTTCTCATTTTCAGCAATCCTTGCTCAGGTCTTACTTTTGCCGATGGATCATTATCAAATCTCGGATGACCAATTGCACCAAATAAAACTGCATCGGAGGAGGCGCAAATATCATGCGTCTCATCCGGATAAGGATCACCAACAGCATCAATGGCAGCTGCTCCTGTAAGTGCAGGGTGCCAGCTTATTTCATGATTGAATTTTTTGGCTACAGCATCGGAAACCTTTACTGCTTGTTCTATTACTTCAGGGCCTATACCATCACCGGCCAAAAGGGCAATTTTTAATTTCATAAGATCTATCTTTTAATCTAAATAATATTCAACATTTTTTGTGTTGCTACAATGGCTGATACTGTTTGATCAGAATCCAGTCCACGTGTTTTAAAACTTTTTTCCTCATGTTTCCAGGTGATCACTGTTTCACATAGGGCATCTGAATTGGACCCAGGAGGTATTCTAACGGCATAATCGGTTAGATTTGGTAGTTCCTTTCCTCTGCCCTTATATATTTTTTTCAAGGTATTCATAAAAGCATCAAACTGACCATCTCCCTGAGCATTCTCCTCTATTGATTTACCATCAATTCTAACTGAGACTGTTGTTGATGGTCTCAAACCCTTAGAATGGGTCAAGACATAAGATTCTACAACTACCTTTTCTTCCAATGTACTACTGTCTAGCACGTCAGAAATAATATAAGGCAGATCCTCTTTGGTAACGACCTCTTTTTTATCACCTAATTCAATAATCCGCTTGGTTACTTTTGCAATATCCTGATCACTCAGGTACAAACCTAGTTCCTGTAAATTTTTTTGAATATTTGCCTTTCCGGATGTTTTTCCCAGTGCATATTGTCTCTTTCTTCCAAATCTCTCAGGCAACAGATCGTTAAAGTAAAGATTCTTTTTATTATCTCCATCTGCATGTATACCAGCAGTTTGTGTAAACACATTATCTCCCAAGACTGGTTTATTTTCAGGTATTCTAAAACCAGAAAATGTTTCTACCAATTTACTGACCTTAAACAATGATTTTTCTCTGACCCCAATTTTCACCTCAGGTAAAAAATCATTGACTACCGCCACTACACTGGCCAATGGTGCATTACCTGCGCGTTCACCCATTCCGTTAATAGTTAGGTGCAAACCATCAGCTCCTGCACGTACCGCCTCAAGAACATTTGCAACCCCAAGGTCGTAATCATTATGGGCGTGAAAATCAACATGCATTTTAGGGTAACGTTCTTTGACCCTCTTGATAAAATCATAAGATTCAGCAGGTGTCAAAACTCCTAAAGTATCTGGTAACAGTAGCCTTTTAATGGGTTGTTCTGAGAGAAAATCAAGAAACTCAAAAACATAATCAGGTGAATTTCTCATCCCGTTACTCCAATCTTCCAGATACACATTGGTATCAATACCTTTTTCAAGACCTATCCTGATACTTTCAGCGATTTCCTTAAAATGCTCCTCTGCTGTCTTTTTTAATTGATGCGTCAAATGATTCATAGAACCTTTGGTAAGCAGATTTTGAACCTTGGCACCGGTTTTAACCATCCAGTCGATGGACAGGCCTTTATCAACAAAAGAGAGTACCTCAATTTTATCAATATATCCAGCTTCAGCAGCCCATTCCGTAATACTTTTTACGGCATTAAATTCTCCTTCAGAAACTCGTGTAGATGCAATCTCTATCCTGTCAACATGCAATTCCTCCAGAAGTAACTTTGCAATAGTAAGCTTTTCCGTGGCTGAAAATGACACATTATTGGTCTGTTCCCCATCCCGAAGGGTGGTATCCATGATCTCGATCTTCCGTCTTTTTGACATGATCACTGAAATTAAAATGGTCTCTTTCCGGCAAAGTCAACGATCTCATCTTTCATATTTTGAAGATAATCTATGTCATCAAAGCCATTGAGCATATTTTCCTTTTTATAAGTATTGATCACAAAGGATTCTTTTAAACCAGAATTCACCAGACTCACTTCCTGTTTTTGAAGATCTACTAATATTTCTGTGTTGGGATCCTTTTCAATGGCCTCGAAGATTTCTCCTAGAAAGCCTTCACTTACTTGAACAGGTAATACACCTACATTCAAACAGTTATTTTTAAATATATCGGCAAAGAAACTTGATATTACACATCTGAATCCAAAATCATATACTGCCCAGGCCGCATGCTCTCTCGACGATCCCGAACCAAAATTTCTTCCTCCAACTAAGATCTTCCCCGTGTAGATCTTTTTATTTAAAACAAAATCTTCTTTAGGTGAGCCGTCAGCATTATATCTCCAATCTCTAAACAAATTATCACCGAAACCTTTTCTTTCTGTCGCCTTCAAGAATCTTGCAGGAATAATTTGATCTGTATCTACATTCTCTATCGGTAAAGGATATGCGCTACTTTGTAATACTGTAAACTTATCGTATGCCATTTTTGTATTTCTTTTTGATGAAATATTTGTGTTATAATAATTCTCTTGGATCAGTTACCGTGCCTGTTACCGCCGCTGCTGCTGCAACCAACGGACTGGCCAATAAGGTTCTTGACCCCGGGCCTTGTCTTCCTTCAAAGTTCCTATTCGATGTGCTCACTGCATATTTTCCAGCAGGAACCTTGTCATCATTCATGGCCAAACATGCCGAACAACCGGGCTGACGTAATTCAAATCCTGCTTCCTCCAGAATCTCTAAGATTCCTTCTTTTTTGATTTGATCTTCAACAATATGCGAACCGGGTACTAACCAGGCCGTCACATGGTCCGCCTTTTTTCTTCCTTTGACAATGGATGCAAAAGCCCTGAAATCTTCTATTCTTCCATTGGTACAACTTCCCAGGAATACATAGTCAATTCTTTTATTTTTCATGGCTTCACCTTCGTTAAAGCCCATATAATTCAGTGATTTGTCATAAGTAGCTTTACCTCCTTCAACATTTTCTGACAAAGGAATATCTTTAGAAATTCCAATTCCCATCCCAGGATTGGTACCATAAGTGATCATAGGCTCTATTTCTGAAGCATCAAATGAAAACTCTTTGTCAAAAACAGCGTCTTCATCCGTTTTTAAAGTTTTCCAATAAGCCATGGCTTTATCCCAGTCTTCGCCTTTCGGGCTAAATTGTCTTCCTTTGATATATTCATAGGTGGTTTCATCAGGAGCGATCATTCCTCCTCTGGCACCCATTTCAATACTCAGGTTGCAAACAGTCATTCTTCCTTCCATGCTCATCTGTTCGAAAACATCACCAGAATACTCAACAAAATACCCTGTAGCTCCTGAAGTCGTTAACTTTGAAATAATAAAAAGCGCTACATCTTTAGGGCCAACAGCTTTTCCAAGACTACCGTTGATATTGATTCGCATTTTTTTTGGCTTAGGCTGCATAA
>CBDULU010000163.1:0-5266 GCA_965368155.1 uncultured Flavobacteriaceae bacterium | reverse complement strand
TGGAATACCGGGGGTAAAAACGATTCGCAGTAGCTCCAGGTTCGGATTTTCCAGCATCTATATCATTTTTGAAGAAGATATTGAGTTCTACTGGAGCCGTAGCAGAATTCTTGAAAAACTAAATTCCTTACCTGCCAGTCTGCTTCCCGAAGGCGTAAGCCCATCTTTAGGACCAGATGCAACCGGACTTGGACAGATATTCTGGTATACCCTTGAAGGAAGGGATGATGAGGGCAATACCACAGGAGGCTGGGACCTGCACGAGCTCAGAAGCATTCAGGATTATTATGTTAAAAATGCGCTTTCATCTGCCAGTGGTGTATCTGAAGTTGCCTCTGTTGGAGGTTATATTCAAGAATATCAGGTCGATGTAAACCCTGAATTGATGCGTCAATACAACATTAGCCTGGTGGATGTGGTGAGTGCCGTAAAAGAAAGCAATAAGGACATTGGTGCCCAGACTTTGGAAATCAACCGGGTTGAATATCTTGTCAGAGGACTTGGCTATATTAAATCAGCAGCAGATATTGAAAATGCAGTAGTCAGCTCAAAAAATTATACAGCCCTGCGTATCAAGGATATTGCCAAGGTTAACCTGGGGCCTGCTGCCAGAAGAGGAATACTTGACAAGGAAGGTGCCGAGGTTGTTGGAGGTGTTGTGGTTGCCAGGTATGGAGCAAATCCTCTTGAGGTCATCAATCATGTCAAGGAGCAAATTGCTTTACTCAGTCCTGGTTTACCCTCTAAGGTACTTCAGGATGGGAGAAATTCGCAGGTAACGATCGTTCCTTTTTATGACCGTACTGAATTGATACAGGAAACCCTGGGAACACTTAATGAAGCCCTGAGCCTTGAAATTCTGATCACTATTCTGGTGATCGTCATCATGGTTTTTAATCTAAGGGCCTCCATATTGATCTCTGGTTTGCTGCCGGTAGCCGTATTAATGGTTTTTATTGCCATGAAACTATTTGGCGTAGATGCAAATATTGTTGCTTTATCAGGAATTGCCATTGCTATTGGTACCATGGTTGATGTAGGGGTCATACTTTCGGAAAATATGATCAGACATTTAGATCAGAACGATTCAGATAAACCTATTAACACAGTGATCTATGAAGCTACAACAGAAGTTTCGGGCGCCATTCTAACTGCTGTTTTAACGACAATCATCAGTTTTATACCAGTCTTTACCATGATTGGTGCTGAAGGAAAACTATTTAGGCCGCTTGCTTTTACAAAAACCTTCGCGCTTACGGCTTCTTTGCTGGTTGCTTTGTTCTTGATCCCTCCTTTTGCTGCCTTTATGTTTAGAAAAAAGAATATCCATAAAACAGGTCAGTATCTAATACAAGTTGGTCTCGGACTCATCGGCATATTTGCGGTTGTAAAAGGATATTGGCTCGGATTAATTTTGATGGGTTTTGCGATTATCTCAGTTGCCAGATTACAAGATAAAATTTCAGAAAAGAATTCTACCCTGGCTAAAATACTGATGACCACCATAGCCATTATTTTACTATTGACCGAATACTGGAGACCTTTGGGTGTGGATCAGAATTTCTTAGCGAACTTTTTGTTTGTGTCTTTTGTTTGTTTGGGTCTGTTAAGTGTTTTTGCGATTTTTAAAAGTTACTATACCAGGCTGCTTTCGTGGGCCCTAGACCATAAACTTATTTTCTTGTCACTTCCGATACTGATCGTTTTTGCAGGAATCGTCATTATGAAGAATACCGGAAAAGAATTTATGCCTTCACTTAATGAGGGATCATTTTTGTTGATGCCAACCTCCATGCCTCATGCAGGGGTGGAAGAAAATAAAAAAGTATTGCAACAACTCGATATGGCTGTGGCCAGCATACCTGAGATAGAAACTGTGGTCGGTAAGGCTGGTAGAACTGAATCAGCACTGGACCCTGCACCCATGTCAATGTATGAAAATATCATACAGTACAAACCTGAGTATATGTTAAATGACCAAAAGAAGCGTCAACGCTTTAAGGTCAACAAGGAAGGCGCCTTTGCATTAAAAGATGGTAGCTTTGTTGCAAATCCAAACAATTTTAAAGGCCCATCGGTTTTAAACCGAGAGATCAAACGTGAACAATTGGTCCCGGATAAAAACGGTGCTTTTTACCGTAACTGGAGGCCTGAGATCAAATCGCCAGATGATATCTGGAACGAGATCGTAAAAGTAACCCGATTACCCGGCGTTACATCGGCCCCAAAATTACAGCCCATTGAAACACGTTTGGTCATGCTTCAAACCGGTATGAGGGCTCCTATGGGTATCAAAGTAAAGGGTCAGCATCTCGAACAGATCGAGGCTTTTGGAATCGCCTTGGAAGGCATTTTAAAAGAAGTTGAAGGCGTCAAAAAAGAAGCAGTTTTTGCCGATCGAATTGTGGGTAAACCTTATTTACTCATTGACATTGACAGAGAGAGAATTGCCAGATACGGCATCAGCGTAGATAATGTTCAAAATGTGCTGAAAATAGCGCTTGGCGGAATGGCATTGACGCAAACCGTTGAAGGACGTGAGCGCTATACGGTCAGGGTAAGATATCCTCGAGAATTAAGAGAAAACCCAACTGATCTGGAACAAATTTATATTCCTGTTGAAAAAGGAAACCCGGTACCTTTGAGCGAACTGGCTAGTATCCGTGATGAAAAAGGGCCTCAGGTGATCAAAAGTGAGGACACTTTTTTGATCGGGTATGTCTTATTTGATAAGATGGATGGATTTGCTGAAGTCAGCGTCGTAGAAAATGCGCAAGGTATCATCAAAGAAAAGATCGCTAAAGGGGAATTGATCGTTCCGCAAGGCATAAATTATCAATTTACAGGGACCTATGAAAATCAGATCAGGGCCGAAAAAACCCTTTCGATCGTGGTTCCTTTGGCATTGCTTCTGATATTTTTGATCTTGTATTTTCAATTCAGATCTGTATCCACTTCCCTTATGGTCTTTTCCGGTATCGCAGTGGCTTTTGCCGGTGGTTTTATATTGATCTGGTTATATGGTCAGCAATGGTTCTTGAATTTCAACTTCCTGGGTCAGAACCTTCGCGAACTTTTTCAGATGCACCCCATTAATCTGAGCGTTGCTGTTTGGGTAGGATTTATTGCCTTGTTCGGAATTGCCACAGATGATGGCGTCGTCATGGCTACTTATTTAAAACAGACCTTTGATAAAAATAAACCTGCTGATAAGAATGAGATCAAAGCTGCGATCATTGAAGCCGGAAACAAACGGATCAGGCCTTGTTTGATGACCACAGCCACCACCATCCTGGCCTTATTGCCGGTATTGACATCCACCGGACGTGGCAGTGATATCATGATCCCCATGGCTATTCCCGGATTCGGCGGTATGCTCATTGCTTTAATTACACTTTTTGTTGTCCCTGTGCTTTATAGTATCAAGGCTGAATTTCAATTTAAAAATAACAGATCATGAAAAATATACTTCGTATACTTTGTGTACTGATCGTACAAAATGCCCTTTGGGCGCAGGATCTCGAAACATTGATCAGTTTAGGTTTGGAAAACAATCCTGAGATCAAGAAATACAATTTGCAATATGAGATCGCCAATGAAAAGGTCAATGAGGTGAATAGCATTCCCAATACTGAAATCAGCTATGGTTATTTTGTAAGCGAACCTGAAACCCGAACCGGTGCCCAGAAAATGAAATTTTCCTTAAAGCAGATGATACCCTGGTTTGGCTCCATCACTGCCAGAGAAAACTATGTCAATTCCTTGTCTGACGCTAAATTCGAGGAAATCGCTATCGCCCAAAGAAAATTGATCGTGAGCATTTCAAATACCTATTACAACTTGTACAGCTTGCGATCTAAAGATCGTGTTCTGGAGGAAAATATCAACTTGGTGAAAGTATATGAAACATTGGCTTTAAACGCTGTAGAAACTGGAAAGGCTTCGGCGGTCAGTGTGCTTCGATTACAGATGCGAAAAAATGATTTGATAGAACTTAAAGAAGTCCTTTCACATCGATACCTTACTGAACAAGCTGCATTGAATAGCCTGTTGAACAGGGACCTCACTAGAGCTGTTGTTTTGGTTGATGACTTGCCTATGCCAGAAAATGACTTTAATTTTGCGGAGTCTGATCTTGAAATGCATCCGGAATTATTAAAATACGACAAATTATATGCTTCTGTAGTGCAATCTGAATTGTTAAATCAAAAGGGGAAAAGCCCAATGATAGGCTTTGGAATTGACTATATTCCTGTTGAGAAAAGGCCCGATATGGATTTTTCAGACAACGGTAAAGATATCTTTATGCCAATGGTTTCTGTGTCGATTCCTATCTTTAATAAAAAATTTAAATCCAGCAGTAAACAAAATGAATTAAGGCAACTTGAAATAGATGCTCAAAAACAATCCCAGTTCAATAAACTTCAACAACTTATGGATGAAGCAGTAAACGAACGTTTGGCCTCTCGTGTTAGTTTTAATACACAGCTCAAAAATCTGGAGCAGGCAAAAAATGCTGAAACCATATTGATCAAAAGCTATGAATCAGGAACCATTGATTTTAACGATGTGCTTGATATTCAGGAATTGCAATTGAAGTTTCAAATGGGACTGATCGACGCCGTTAGAAATTATTACAGACAAACAACCATGATCAATTATTTAAGTAAGTAAAAAATGAATCATATATATCACATCAAGGGAATGAGTTGCAATGGTTGCCGGAACCATGTTGAAAAAGCCCTCTCTGAAATTGACGGCGTGCAGAAGGCTGTTGTTGATCTTGAAAAAGCTGAAGCTTCTGTCGATATGGAGGCTCATATTCCTCTGGATGTATTTCAGCAGGCTTTAGCCGATGATGGAGGTCGGTATAGTATTGATCTTCCCGGAATGGAGTCATCAACTGAGAAGGTGGAAACAAAAATTCCCAAAGGAAAAAGAACAGGTACTTTTTATTGCCCCATGCATTGCGAAGGTGAAAAAACCTATGAGCAGGCGGGTGATTGTCCGATTTGCGGTATGGACCTGGTGGAAGAAATACAGCTCAATCCTGTATCCGTTAGCAAATATACCTGTCCGATGCATCCTGAAGTCATTGAAGACCAACCAGGAGACTGTCCCATTTGTGGTATGGACCTTATTCCTAAAGAGCCTGATGCAAGTGCAGAGGAAAAAAATTATCTTGAATTACTTCACAAGTTCTGGTTAGCTCTTGCCTTTACATTACCGATATTTTTGATCGCCATGTCTGAAATGATTCCGGATA
>CBDULU010000162.1:0-5300 GCA_965368155.1 uncultured Flavobacteriaceae bacterium | reverse complement strand
CTTCAAAAGTTTCGTTCCCGTATACCGAAGGTTCCCTTTTCCCCAGCAGGTTCAAATTAGGACCATTGATGATGATAATTTTCATGAAAATCTTATTTTAGAACTTCGCTTCCTCAGTTAAATAATCCTGATAATCGAAACAAAGAATAATTGGTTCTTCTGCCAAAAATAGCATAATTTTACAGATATGCATAAGCATAGCTGACGAATATTGACAGACACATAATCTCATGACTTGGAAGGATGCCTTAACGGATTATCAATATTTCCTAAAGATCGAACGTGGGCTTTCAGAAAATTCCATCAAAGCATACAGTCAGGATATTCAAAAGCTGACTGCTTTTCTTGCTGATCAGGACTTAAAGGAATCTCCTGTCGGGATAAGCGCCGAAATCATTGAGCGATTTATTTATGACAGTGCCAAAACAGTTGCCCCCAGATCACAGGCCAGAATGATATCGGGCCTGCGCAATTTCTTTGATTACCTGATTTTTGAAGATTATCGAAAGGAAAACCCAACAGATTTGATTGAAGCTCCAAAACTAGGAAGAAAATTACCCGATACCTTATCAGAGGAAGAGATCAATGAGATCATCGCGCAAATTGACCTGAGTAAGCCTGAAGGAGAACGGAACAGAGCCATGATAGAGACCTTGTATAGTTGTGGACTCAGGGTCACTGAAATGATACAACTTCAGATCTCAGATCTTTTTTTTGAGGAAGGCTTTATCAGGGTTATCGGAAAAGGAAATAAGCAACGATTTGTACCCATAAATTCTTTTATGATCAAACTTATTGAAACCTATAAGGACCTTATTCGCACATCCATAAAGGTCCAAAAAGGTTTTGAAGACACGCTTTTTCTCAACAGACGAGGTAAGCAACTCAGTAGAAATATGGTGTTTATGATCCTAAAAGATCTAACAGAAAAGGCCGGGATCCACAAAACAGTCAGCCCCCACACCCTCCGCCATTCGTTTGCCACACATTTATTGGAAAACGGTGCAGACCTGCGTGCCATACAACAAATGCTAGGCCACGAAAGCATTACCACCACAGAAATTTATATGCATTTAGACAAGAGCCACCTGAAACAAGTAGTTGAAAATTTTCATCCGAGGAAGGGTTGATGTCATGCAGGGATGCAGGAATGCGTGAATGCAGGAATGCGTGAATGCATGAATGCGTGAATGCGTGAATTTGTAAATCTTATCCTGAAACAGATTTATATAAAACGTTGACAAAAATCAGAACCACAATAATGATACTATAGCAAACCATTTAATCATTCATGCATTCACGCATTCATGCATTAATCCCTTACTCCGCGTACATTTTCCTTCTCAACTCTTTGATCACATCACTTTCCAGGTATTCATCAAAACTCATATACCTGTCGATGACTCCTTTTGGTGTGATCTCAACAATTCTGTTGGCTACTGTTTGGGCAAACTCATGATCATGTGTAGAGAATATCACGGTGCCTTTGAAATTCTTTAAAGCATTGTTAAAAGCCTGAATGGATTCAAGATCAAGGTGGTTTGTGGGTTCATCGATCAATAACACATTTGCTCTTTTCATCATCATACGTGAAAGCATGCACCTTACTTTTTCTCCTCCTGAAAGCACATTACTTTTTTTCAGTGCTTCATCACCGCTAAAGATCATTTTTCCAAGGAAGCCTCTGATATGGACTTCTTCTCTTTCTTCTTCTGTTTTGGCATATTGTCTTAACCAATCTACCAGGCTCAGGTCATTTTTAAAGAAATCCGCATTCTCAATTGGTAAATACCCCTGGGTAGTGGTAACTCCCCATTTGTAATCTCCTGAATCAGGTTCAATATTTCCTGTGATCACCTCGTAAAAAGCCGTTGCAGCTCTTGAGGCTTTAGAAAGTAATACGACCTTATCTCCTTTTGTCAGATTCAGGTCGATTTTATCAAAAATCAATTCACCATCGATTCTTTTTGAAAGATTTTCTACATGCAAAATCTGATCTCCAGCTTCTCTTTCCTGATCGAAAATGATCGCCGGGTACCTCCTGCTGGATGGCTTTATATCTGATATATTTAACTTTTCGATCATCTTTTTTCTACTGGTTGCCTGCTTAGACTTGGCCACATTCGCAGAAAACCTTCTGATGAACTCTTCTAATTCTTTTTTCTTTTCTTCAGCTTTTTTATTCTGCTGGGCTCTTTGTCTGGCTGCCAATTGACTTGATTCATACCAGAAAGTATAGTTACCTGAATACTGATTCATCTTACCGAAATCAATATCAGAAATATGCGTACAAACCGCATCTAAAAAGTGACGGTCATGCGATACAACAATAACGGTATTGTCAAAATTGGCCAAAAAATTCTCCAGCCAGCCTATGGTTTCAAAATCCAAATCATTGGTAGGCTCATCCATGATCAATACATCAGGAGAACCAAATAAGGCCTGGGCGATCAATACCCTCACCTTTGACTTACCATCCAAATCTGACATACCCGTATAATGCATATCTTCAGGTATTCCTAAGGATGACAAAAGGTTTGCAGCCTCACTCTCGGCGGTCCAGCCACCCATCTCTTCAAATTCTGCTCCCAATTCACCTGCCAATACACCATCTTCTTCAGAGAAATCAGGCTTGGCATATACCTCATCCAGTCTTTTCTTAAGTTCATATAGAGGTTTGTTCCCCATCATCACAGTTTCCAACACAGAAAAGTCATCAAAAGCAAAGTGATCTTGGGTCAATACAGACATCCTTTTTCCTTTTTCAAGACTGACATGACCTGAAGTAGGATCAATTTCACCCGACAGTATTTTTAAAAAAGTAGATTTCCCAGCTCCATTTGCTCCAATGATTCCGTAGCAATTACCTTGGGTAAACACTGTATTTACCTCATCAAATAAAACTCTTTTTCCGAACTGAACGGACAAATTAGATACTGTCAACATTATTTTTAATTTTTTTGCAAAACTAAGGAAAATAGTCAGATATATCTACCTATCATTTGAGATAATTTATAGGACTTAAAGTCTGTGATTAATTATTGTTCATCTTCATTTTTTAATGATTTTTTTAACCTTTTTATCCAAAATTTTTAACACCACATTAACAAGGCTCACAAAGCTATATTAGTACATTTGTCATTATGCCTAAATTAAAATATTTGAAAAAAAATTACTTTTCGCAGCCTTTTACTTTAATGACGCTGTTAGGTTTGTTTTTGACTTTTTCCGCTTGTAACAACAAGGAAGAAATCACTTATACATATTTTGGTGGTAAAATAAAGAACCCAAAACACAAGTATGTTTATTTTACAAAAGGCAAAAAAGTGCTTGACTCTGCCAGGCTCGATGACCATAATAAATTTTCCTTTAAACTTGACTCACTAGATTTAGGTCTTTACACTTTTAAACATGGTGCTGAATTTCAATATATATATCTTGAGCCAAAAGATAGCTTATTGATGTATTTAAATACCTGGGATTTTGACGAGTCTTTAATTTTTAGTGGAAAAGGAAGTGGTAAGAACAATTACCTGATCAATTTATATCTGCAACAGGAAAAAACAGAAAAAGAATTCAAGAAAAATTACAGACTCGATGAAGCAGCATTTTCTGCGGTTATTGAGGATGGTATCAAAAAACAACTTGATCTGTATAACGAATTTTTATCAACAGAAGAAGAAGCACCTTCTCCATTATTCGACAAGTTGGCAAAAACTGGTATTTACGTGCCTTTCTTTTTTTATAAGGAAAGATATGCCTACAATCATAAAAAGGCGATGGGCCTTAAAAAAGCCCCTGAGTTAAGTGATGACTTCTATGCCTATAGAGACATGATTGAGCTTAACGATGAATCATTACTTGACTATGGGTGGAACTTGGCCTTTATCAATACCTTTTTATACAATTTGGCACATGATGAAAAGTTGAAGGATCCGGAGAACAATATTTTTGAACTTGAACTCATGAAGATTGTCGATGACAGGATTCATGTGGAAGATTTTAAGAACTCTCTTCTTGCAAAAGGTGCCTGGGGTTCTCTTTCTAACAATCACTTATCCAAGGAGGATTCAGAAAAAGTACATGCTTATTTCTTTGAACATTGTAGTAACGAAAATTACAAGGAAGAGTTTGAAAAATCCTTAGCACAAAAGGAAAAAATTATAGATGGTGCTGAAATGCCCAAGCTTACGGCTTATAACATAGATAATTCGGAAGTTGAGATCAATGCACTGATCAAAAATTCAAATGCAGTGATTTACTTCTGGCCTGCGGAGTTGGGAAGAAAGGAAATGCTCAATGAAAAATTACACTATCTTAAAAAACATCATCCTGAGGTTGTTTTTATTGGAATCGAAAGAAATAAGACTGATGAAGAATGGAAGGAATTTGTAACTTCAAAAAAGTTACCCAAGGAACATCAATTTAAACTGGCTAAAAATTCTGATTCTTACAGCTGGTATGAAGGAGATATGGAAAGAACCATTATTGTAAATGACCAGGGAAAGGTTGAAAATGGCTATGTTTTTTTCCTTGACAGCAACCTTAATTACTACTTGAAAACCATTAATAAACGCTAAATTATAGCATACTTCGCTAAATTAGTAGTATTTTTGCAAACTCTTAAACATAAAACACAGTATTTATTTGCAAACCAGAGCTTTACAAATAAATTGAGTTTTGCAAATAAAATATATGTCGATATTTAAAACGCTTGGTTTAAGCCAAGCCATTGTTGATTCATTGGTCGAATTAGGCTATGAACAACCCACAGAAATTCAAAAGATTTCAATTCCACAAATACTTGGTTCAAAAGATGATCTGAAAGCTTTTGCTCAGACAGGAACCGGTAAAACAGCTGCCTTTAGTTTGCCCATACTTGAGCAAATTGATTCCAATAACAAAAATACCCAGGCGATCATTCTTTCTCCAACAAGAGAACTAGCGATCCAGATCGCCAACAACATCAATGATTTTTCTAAAAATTTGAAAAGCATCAAAACCATTGCGGTTTATGGCGGTGCTAACATTGAAGAACAGATCAGACCATTAAAAAGAGGTGTGCAAATCGTCGTGGGAACTCCAGGAAGAACACTTGACCTCATCAAAAGAAGGGTATTGAACCTTGAAAGTATTCAGTGGTTGGTCTTGGATGAGGCCGATGAAATGTTGAATATGGGTTTCAAAGAAGAATTGGATAATATTCTTGAAAAAACACCAAAATCAAAACAAACCTTATTGTTTTCTGCAACTTTTCCAAAAGAAGTGGAGTCGATTGCCAGAAACTACATGAATAAAAC
>CBDULU010000161.1:0-5312 GCA_965368155.1 uncultured Flavobacteriaceae bacterium | reverse complement strand
CTTCTGTTGATATGATTCATAGGTTTGGATTTATTTTTAAATATACAAATAAATGACTATAACCCTCAAAAGAGATCATTTCCATGAGTAGCAAAAAAAAGCCGGTATTTTCATACCGGATTAAAGAAACAAAACTTATACCAAATTCAAATGAATTGAATGATGTTCAAAAGTCTATTTTAATTGTCAACTAAATCTTTCGTTCCTATTAAGGTTGTATAAACTTTATGTTATGTCAACACTTGTTCTTTTCTTTTAGTTTGATTTCTTCACCCACATTCATTTTTTCAAAATTCATATCAGTGATATAATGAGTAAACTCAATGTATTCTACCAATTGTTTGCCAATTTGAATGATGTTGGGTTCCATAGGACCTATTTAAGTGCTTTCTATACAACTTTGAATATACAACATTAAGCTCAATCTTGCATTGACCAGGATCATTTAATTTCTTGATCTCAATAAAGAATTAGTTTGTAAATTAAGGTCGATTTAAAAAAAAACGAATGAAAATAAACATACCCTTAATTTTAGGATTACTTGTCCTTGCTTCTTGCTCCAAAAAGCATCAATATACCAATCAAAAGATCGACACCAAAACAGTTGAAGACTGGGAAAATCCAGAAATATATTCCAGGAATAAAGAGCAGCCCCGAGCGGCATTTATTCCATTTGGAACTAAGGAACAGGTGGTTCAAAACAACGCTGAATCCTCTCCTTTCTATACATCGCTAAATGGAAAATGGAAGTTTCATATTGAAAACCAGCCAGCCAACAGACCATTTAATTTTTATAAGACCGATTATGACGATACAGATTGGAAAAGCATTGATGTTCCATCTAACTGGGAACTACAAGGTTTTGGTTATCCCATTTATACCAATGTAAAGTATCCACATGAGAAAACACCTCCGAAAATTCAATCGCATTACAACCCGGTGGGTTCCTATAGAACTTCTTTTAAGGTAGTTCCAGAAATGCTGACCAGAGATGTGTATCTGCACTTTGGAGCCGTAAGTTCTGCCATGAATATCTGGATCAACGGAGAAAAAGTGGGCTATAGTGAAGGCAGTAAAACCCCTGCTGAGTTTTTGATCAATAAGTATATCAAAGAAGGTGAAAATTTACTGGCTGTGGAAGTCTTTAAGTGGTCTGATGCCAGTTATCTTGAGGACCAGGACTTCTGGAGACTCTCCGGGATCACGAGAGATGTATTTCTACTATCAAGAAGCAAGGATCATATCATTGATTTTGAGGTTAAGGCAGGATTAGAAAACAATTATAGCACCGGAACATTTGAGCTTAGTGTGGCCATTAAAAAAGACAGTAAGAAGGAACTTAGCCTTGCCATCGAGTTAATAGATATTGCCGGAAATAAAATATTTGACGCTGAAAAAAGTGTCGTATTAAAAGATGATAAAACCACTGTTACATTTTCTGAGCAACTAAAAGATGTTCAAACCTGGAGCGCGGAACAGCCAAACCTTTATCAATTGGTCCTTCAGTTAAAAGATCATCAAGGTGCTGTTCTTGAAAGTATAGGGAATCAGGTTGGATTTAGAAGCGTTGAGATCAAAAACGGACAATTTATGGTCAACGGACGGTACGTATATTTCAAAGGAGTCAATCTGCATGAGCATCATGACCGAACCGGACATTATGTGGATGAAGTCACCATGATCAAGGATATCAAGACCATGAAGATGCATAATATCAATGCGGTCAGGACTTCTCACTATCCGCAACCAGAGCGCTTTTATGAACTATGCAATCAATACGGTCTCTATATTGTAGACGAAGCCAATATTGAATCCCATGGTATGGGCGCCGAACATCAGGGAAGTTTTGATACCATCCAACATGTAGCTTATAGACCGGAATGGAAAGCGGCGCATATGGACCGAATCAAAAGCATGGTGGAAAGAGATAAGAACCAACCTTCGGTGATCATCTGGTCCATGGGGAACGAATGCGGAAACGGTCCTGTTTTTTATGATGGCTATGACTGGATCAAGCAACGTGACCCGAGTAGATTTGTGCTGTTTGAACAGGCGGGTTTAAACCCGAATACAGACGTTGTAAGCCCCATGTATGCCAGAATTGAACAATTGGAAGCCTATGCCTTAAAATACGAGGACCGGCCTTATATTCTGTGTGAATATGCACATGCGATGGGTAATAGTGTGGGGAATTTTAAAGAATACTGGGATATGATCAAGAAATATCCTGTTCTTCAGGGTGGTTTTATTTGGGACTGGGTAGACCAGGGTTTGATCAAAACTTCCGATACAGGAACCGAATACTGGGCCTATGGTGGTGATTTTGGTCCTACTGATGTGCCTTCTGATGGAAATTTCTGTATGAATGGGTTAGTAGATCCTGATCGAACTCCTAAGCCTTCCTTGGAAGAAGTGAAAAAAGTGCATCAGTTTTTAGATTTCACTTTAAGGGATAGTAAAAAGGGTCAAATAGAGATCCTTAACAATTATCACTTCACAAATTTGAACGAATTCAAAATTGAATGGGAATTGCTGAGCAATGGAATGAGAAAAGCTTCCGGAACGCTTCCAAGCATTGACTTGCCAGCAGGGCAAAAAATTGACGTGCATATTCCGCAAATAGATACACTGGACACATCAGATGAGCTAATTCTGAACATCGCTGCTTATACCAAAAATGCTGATGGGTTGATCCCGAAAGGCCATAAAGTGGCTTGGGAACAATTCGTTTTGCATTCACCTAAACCAATCTCTTTTGAAAAATCAGAGGAAAAGGTAGTTTTAAGTGAAAATGAAACGACCATAACGGTCAGCAGCAGTAGCATCAAACTTGCATTTGATAAATCTGATGGCATCCTTAACGAATTGGTGATCGGCAACGAGAATTTACTCTATAAAGGAATGGGCTTTACACCGAATTTTTGGAGAGCACCCATTGACAATGATTTTGGAAATGACATGCATAAACGAACCAAAGACTGGCGCTATGTGACCAAAAATAGAAAATTAGGTGAACTCACTGCTGGAATGGATCAAGGGAATGCAATCGTCAAAGTGAATTATGAACTTTTCAATGCATCCGAAAAGAAAATGGCAGATTTCCATATCCAATATACCATCAATGGAGCAGGGAACGTATTGGTTAATTGTAATTTAGAAAAGACCGATGGAAATTGGGCTGAAACACCCAGAATTGGTTTAAATATTGAGTTGATCCGCCAAATGGAAACACTCAGCTGGTATGGGAGAGGACCTTTTGAAAGCTACTGGGACAGGAAAACAGGAGCCCCTATTGGTATCTATTCTGGTTCAGTTGCAGAACAATATTGGGCCTACCTAAGACCACAGGAAAATGGTAATAAAACCGATGTAAGATGGATAAAGCTCAGCAATCCGCTCAGCGGACATGGCCTGCTGATCAAAGGAATTCCTACCGTTGATTTTAGTGTACATCATCAAGTTATGGAAGACTTTGAGTCACTTGAAAGAACAGATGGAAGGCATCGTGATGGCGACACCGTAAAGAACAGACATACCATTGATGTGCAAAACAGGGACCTCACAAGTCTGAACATTGATTACAGGCAAATGGGCGTTGGGGGTGATAACAGTTGGGGCGCCAGAACCCATCCTGAGTATACACTCAGTGGGAAAAGCTATACCTATTCATTTGTGATGATTCCAATTGTTAAATAGTGAATTTTAGAATATTCTGTTAATTTTATAGACTTAAAACAAAACTATGAACATCGTTATTATTGGAGCAGGCGGCGTAGGAGGCTATTTTGGAGCTAAGCTCGCCCTGGCCGGATATAACACCACTTTTATCGCCAGAGGCCAAACGCTTGAACAGATCAGGAAAAATGGTCTGCAAGTAAAAAGTATCTTAGGAGATTTTCATGTCTATCCTCATATTACAGATGATTATGAAGTGATCAAAGAGGCTGACCTGATTTTACTCTGCGTCAAATCCTGGCAAATAGAAGCTATCGCTAAAAAAATCAAACCCTTATTACCATCAAATGCGACAGTACTCCCCCTGCAAAATGGGGCGGATAATGCTGATCGTCTATCATCGATCCTCCCTCCTGCTCAAATTATAGCCGGATTATGCCGAATCGTGAGTAAAATAGAAAGTCCCGGAGTTATTGATCACTTTGGCTATGAGCCGGAAATCGTGTTTGGAGAAGTGAACAATGAACCCAGTCTGAGACTTGAATCAATTAAAGTTGCCTTTGATAAAGCAGGTTTTAAAAATCGAGCTTCCCTCAATATTCAAAGAGATATTTGGTTAAAATTTCTTTTTATCGCCTCGATCAGTGCCATGGGCGCCCTGACAAGAAGTGTTTTGGGGGTAATGCGCGAAGATGCCTTTATCAGGGATAGACTTATCAAAACAGCAGAGGAAATTGTAGCTGTTGGCAGTGGTTTAGGTGTAGACATCAATGGCAAAGATATCGATGCCTGTTTTGCGATCATTGATAAAATTGATTTTAATACGACGATGTCATTACAAAGAGATATGATGGAAGAAAAACCCAGTGAACTGGAAAACTTTAACGGATATATTGTCCATCAAGGCGACAAACTAGGCATCGAAACACCTGTTAACGACTTCATCTATTACAGTTTACGACCGATGGAGGAAAAAGTGCGAGGGGTTAGCATCTGAAGCGCTCGCAGGTGAACCGCTCGCGCGTGAACCCCTCACCTCCGAGGGGGTGAGGAAACATAGGGTGAGCAAAATGCTCTATTCAAAGGACTCCACGGACATGGGGTCGAAGATTCCAGAGAAAACAGTATCAAAACTATTTAAGACGTTGAGATTGGTATTATTCCTTTTGATCAGACCGTCTTGTCGCAGGATATACTGTTCCAGGGTTCCCCTTGGGTCATTTTGTCTTCTGCCATTATAATAGATTTTCTCTACAAAATCGGGAAATATGATCTGTTTGATACTCACTCTATACCGACCTCGAATAAAATCAACTGTGAGAAAAGCTTCATAATCATGCTGGGCATACTCGGGCAGATTATCCGCAATCAATTTATAGGGCCTGGTTTTGGTAGAGGTTCCAAATTTTAAGATGTCAAGATCAGCCGTAAAATCATTGGCCTTTAACATTTTATTCAATTCGGCCTTATCTTCAAGCCCATACCATTTCTGCCACACCAATTTATGATCAATGACAAAGAAATTCCCCAGGGAATCCATCTTCTGGAATTGTGAAAATCCCTGAAAACAAATAAATAAAAGTAAAAAGCTTATTTTTTTCATGATTTGAAGCTCCTGATCTTAGGATTCCTGATGT
>CBDULU010000160.1:0-5344 GCA_965368155.1 uncultured Flavobacteriaceae bacterium | reverse complement strand
ATTCCACATGCTCATCATCTGGTACACAACAGTCTACCGGACAAACGGCTGCACATTGGGGTTCATCGTGAAATCCCTTACATTCTGTGCACTTATCAGGAATGATATAATAGACTTCATCGCTTACAGGCTCCTGTTCTTTATCTGCATTTACTTCTTTGCCATTGGGTAAAATTACGTCACCACTTAATTCTGTGCCATCAGCATATCGCCATTCTTCAGCGGCTTCATAGATCGCATTGTTTGGACACTCAGGTTCACATGCCCCACAATTGATACATTCGTCTGTTATGATTATTGCCATTATTTTTTTAACTAAATTTGCGCACAAATATAATGTATCCACCACTATTATCCTATCACCAATGACTGTTGAAAAAAGAATTGAAGCCTTTGCCAAACTCGGAGAATTTTTATCTCAGTTTCAGCCTGAAGGAATCATTAGAAATGATGCAGTGGCCATGAATGATGTGTTCTTTGATCCGTTTAATATGCAGATTAAAAGAGCCTCAGAATTTAACGGCTGGTTTACCCGAGAGAATGTACTTATTGCTTTTTCTAAATGGTCTAATATATTAAATATAAGTAATTTAAATAAATGGATTTCACCTTATAATTTAAGTGAAGTTCAAAAGAAAAAAGTCGGAGTGATCATGGCAGGTAACATTCCTTTGGTCGGGTTTCACGACTTTCTTGTAGTACTGATATCGGGGCATGAGTTGATCGCTAAACAGTCAAGTTCTGATTCCCATTTTCTTCCTTTGATGGCAAAATACCTCGAGTATGTAGAGCCAGAATTTAAAGGACTGATTACTTTTACGGATGAAAAACTAAACGACTTCGATGCGGTAATTGCAACCGGTAGTAATAACACAGCCAGGTATTTTGATTATTATTTTGGAAAGTATCCCAGTATTATTCGAAGAAACAGAAATTCTGTGGCAGTGTTAACCGGTGAGGAATCTCATGAGGAACTTAAGAATCTTGGTGAAGATATATTCAGGTATTTTGGTTTAGGATGCAGGAGTGTTTCAAAAGTATTTGTCCCCAGAAATTATGATTTTGACCCATTGTTTACAGCTATTTATGACTATAAAGGGGTACTGAACTACGACAAATACATCAATAATTACGACTATAATAAGGCGGTATTTCTTATGAGTGAATACCAATTGCTGGAGAACGGTTTTTTAATGTTGAAAGAGGATAAAAGTTACGCCTCGCCAATAGCGACCTTGTTCTTTGAATATTATGACAACGAATTGACTTTACAACAAAGACTTTCAGATGACAAGGAATCCATACAATGTTTAGTGGGAAAATCTGATCGATTGAACATGGTTCCTTTCGGACAAACACAAGATCCTCAATTATGGGATTATGCAGATGACGTCGATACCCTGTCTTTTTTACAAAACCTCTAAGTCAGGCGCTATTCGAATTTGGTATCCAATTGGATATAATCAAGAAGTTCTCTCTTAATTGAATCTTCCTTAAATCTTCCTCCAAACTCAGAAGTTACGGTACTGCTCGCTGTATCGCTTACCCCTCTTGAATTCACACAGAGATGTTTTGCATCAATGATACAGGCCACATCTTCAGTTCCCAAAGCTTCCTGCAGGGCCTGAACAATTTGCATGTTCAACCTTTCCTGTACCTGAGGTCGTTTCGCATAATATTCAACGATCCTGTTCATTTTGGAAAGACCAATAACACTACCTTTTGAGATATAAGCTACATGAGCTTTACCGACAATCGGTAATAAATGATGTTCACAGGTTGAATACACGGTGATATTCTTTTCAACAAGCATCTCACCGTATTTATAATTATTGTCAAAAGTTGACAACTTTGGTTTTCTTTCCGGATTCAGTCCGCCGAAAATCTCTTTTACAAACATTTTAGCCACTCTTAAAGGTGTTCCTTTCAGACTGTCATCCGTAAGATCCATACCAAGGGTATGCAATATATGCGCAAAATCTTTGCGAATAAGTTCGATTTTCTCCTTTTCTGATAATGCAAAAGCATCCTCTCTTAGAGGATTCTTGGCTGAACCAGAAATATGACCATCACCCATTTCGTCAATGATTTCGTTTATTTTATCATTTTGTCCTTCAAACATACTCTTAATCGTTTAATGTGCAAAAATACAATATTGCTGCGAATTATGTAATTTTAAGATTGAATTAGTCGTATTAATTCGTCTTGATTACAAATGCTTTGCTCTCCTGTAACCATGTTCTTCAATTTAAAGTTTCCTTGCTCTATTTCTTGCTCGCCCACCAGAACTACAAAAGGAATTTGTTTATTGTTGGCATAATTCATTTGCTTTTTTAATTTCGCTGCCGAAGGAAACATTTCTGATCTCACTCCTGCGTTTCTTAAAAATTTCATGGCCTTCATGACGTATTTGGCTTCCAGATCACCAAAATTGACAAAAAGCACCTGTGGTCCGAGATTCGGTGTGTTAGCAAATAGTTCTAATTCTTCCATGACAAGATAGATACGGTCAAGACCAAAGGAAATCCCAACACCACTGATATCCTTTAAACCAAAAATACCTGTGAGATCATCATACCTTCCACCACCACCAATAGAGCCCATTTGAACCCCTGCAGCCTGAACCTCAAAAATAGCACCTGTATAATAATTCAAGCCTCTTGCCAATGTCAGATCGAGTTTTAATGCTGATGACTGTAATCCCAACATGTCAACTTGATCAATCACAAAAGTCAATTCCTGAATTCCTTTTAAACCTTCTTCAGATGCTGACAGCAATTCAGTCAAAGCTTCTAATTGCTCCTTATTACTGCCGCTTAAACTAAAAAGAGGCATTAGTTTGCTTAGAGCAGCCTCGGGAATTTCCTTGCTTCTCATTTCTTTTAGCACCCCTTCTACTCCGATTTTATCCAATTTATCCAAAGCAACGGTAAAATCGATCAATTTATCTTTGGCACCAATGATCTCTGCAATCCCGGATAGAATTTTTCTGTTATTGATCTTAATAATGGTTTTCTTTAATCCCAGCTTAGTAAAAACTTCATCGTAGAGTTGAACAAATTCAACTTCTTGCCAAAGGCTTTCGCTTCCTACTACATCAGCGTCACATTGAAAGAATTCCCTGAACCTTCCCTTTTGGGGCCTGTCTGCTCTCCAAACGGGTTGAATTTGATATCTCTTAAACGGAAAGACGATATCATTCTGATGTTGCACCACATATCGGGCAAAAGGCACTGTTAAATCATACCTAAGCGCTTTTTCTGAGATCTTAGCAGTCATCTTCGTGGCATCTTTTTCCTTATACAAGGCCTCATCTACCTTCCTCAAATAATCCCCTGAATTCAGAATCTTAAAAATCAAGCGATCTCCTTCTTCGCCATACTTACCCATCAAGGTGCTCGAATTCTCAAATGAAGGGGTCTCTATCGGTTCAAAACCATACAGTTGAAACGCTTTTTTAACCGTTTCAAAAATATAATTCCTTTTTGCTAATTCAGCAGAAGAAAAATCTCTGGTTCCTTTGGGAATACTGGGCTTCATTATAAATTCAGATTAAATTCATTTGACATCAAATCATTTCAGATCTGAATGGCTGCAAATATCCGAAAATATTTCTTTTAAATATATTTTTTTGAACCAATGCCAATCAAAAGAAGATTTTTATCTTGCAATATATATGAAAAGTACCCTGTTTTCTATAGTCATGTTATGTCATTTCTGTCTTTTTAGTCAGCAAGGGCAAATAAAATCGGTTGATGGTTCATTAGCTGATATTGAGACGGTACTGCAGCAATACATCCGAATTCCTTCTGTGAGCGGGCAAGAGCGAATGGCTGGAGATTTTCTCAAAACCGTTTGCCGGAATAACGGACTTTATATAGCAGACTTTGGTGCTGAAGACGGGCAATACAATTTTGCAGCTTCGATGTTTCCTCTTAGTTCCGGTAAGCCTAATATTGTCTTCCTTAACCATATTGATGTGGTTCCAGAAAGTGACAGTCAGCTGCACGAACCCTATGAAGGAAAAATTGAAGATGGAGTCATCTACGGCAGAGGAAGCTTAGATAACAAAGGTGCTGCCATGATGCAACTTTATGGAATTCTATCTATTATACAAGAGCAAAATTATGAAAAGAGTCCTTACAATATAACCTTTCTGGCTGTTTCCTGCGAAGAAACACAATGTTCCGGAGGTATAAGCTATGTGAATGAACATCATTTCAATGAATTAAACCCTTCCGTAGTTTTTGGAGAAGGGCCTTCAGAACTCACCTCTTTGATGGAGGGAGATTTTATTCAACCTGTTTTTGGAATTTCTGTGGTTCATAAAAAACCTTTATGGATACAACTTGAACTGCAGTCCAAAACTACCGGACATGGTTCTATTACACCTTTGAACTATGCCAATAAGGAACTTGTGTCTGCTTTGGAAAAACTTACGCGTAAAAAGCCAAAAGCCATTTACAACGATATCAATATCAAATTCTTAAAAGACTTAGCTCAGTATCACAAAGGAGGAGAAAAAATGGTACTCAAACATCCGAAATTTTTTAGGCCCGTTCTAACGGGACAACTGAGATCGCATCCTGAATTGTTCGCTTTGTTTACCAATACGATCACCTTGACAAATATATATAGCAACAGTAATGCTGTTAATAAAATGGCTTCTGTGGCAGGAGCACAATTAGATTGCCGCCTTTTGCCTGAGACCAACGAGCAGGAATTTTTGAACATGATCAGGAAAACATTGAAAAATGACGATATCAAGATCACTGTTTTAAAGACGCTCCCAAATAATCAAGTAAGCAGTACCGAAACGGTGTATTATAAAAACCTGTCTCTTGCCATTCAAGAAAAATACCCTGAGGCCAAAACTATTGATATGATGATGCCCAACATCAATGATCTAGGTTCATTTAGAGCTAAAAACATACCTGCCTACGGTACCCTTCCCATAGTCTGTGACATCGAGGAAGTGAGAAGTGTACATGGTAAAGATGAGCATTTGCATATCAACTCCTTGTATGACGGAGCTGAAGTTTTTGAGAACTTTATTCGGAGAATGATTGCAGGGGAATGATGCTTCGATGCTTCAATGCTGCAATGCGACAATGCTGCAATGCTTCAATGCTACAATGCTACAATGGATGAATACGTAAAAAAAAACTCACCAGCCGTTTCCAACAAGTGAGTCTTTATGATTTTTATATGGCCAATTAACCAATTGACAATTTATTTCTTCTTCTGCGCCTGCTGCTGTTGTGCCTGTTTCATGGCATCATCAAGACGTTGACGGAAAGCACTCTTTTTCTTTTCAGGTTTCTTTTTATTCTCCTGGATCTGT
>CBDULU010000159.1:0-5371 GCA_965368155.1 uncultured Flavobacteriaceae bacterium | reverse complement strand
GTTTTGGTCTTCCATAATTAAAACAGATCATCGGATACTCCATCCCTTGTCTTTGTGCGTGAACTGAAATGGCTTTGTGATAAGGATAATCGAACATTTGTGCCGAGTATGATTTTACAGTACTTGCTACTACTCGTGTAGAATATTCTTCCCATAGGGGGTTCCCTTCTTTTGAATATAAGGAAATAGCCATTACCGTGCGATCACCTATTTTTACAGCCTGACCATCTAAAATGTACTTTCTTGATGAGGCAAAAGCAAAGTCACGAACGTTTTCTGCTTTTAGCTTCCAGGTTTTGGTTTTTTTGGCCACTTTTTTCTCATTTTCCTCAGCTTCTTCCTGGGTAACAATCACAACCGGATTGTCATAAGAAGTTAAAGCCTGCTCATATCGTTTCCATTGTTTAGAAGTAAGCATAGCCTTGCGGTTGGTAATCACTCCGGTTCCATCTAAAATATGGTCTTCCGGAGTTGTTATGTTCACTTCATAATCGCCAAAAACGAGCGCAAATTCTCCCCTTCCAAGGAATTGTAGGTTTTGCCATCCTTCTACATCATTGTATACAGCCATTCTTGGGAAAAACTGGGCGATGACATAATTATTATTACCGTCTTCAAAATGTTCAAAACCTGATCTAGCACCATCAATAACATGGTTGGGAATATTATACCACCATTTTATCTTAAAGCTCACTTTTTCTCCTGAAGTCAAAACTTTTGGAAGATCAATTCTCATCATGGTTCCGTTTATGGTATAGTCCATGTCACCATCCTCAGTATTTTTCACATAATCTATATGAAACCCTCCCGGAAAAGGTTTTCCAAGGAATTTTTCTGTAAATTTCTTTGGATTGTACATGGATGAGGCGCCATCACTTTTTACATCAGCGGTGATTGCATCGGGTGCCCTAATATTTTGATCAAGCTGTACCCATAGATAGTCCAAGTCATCAGGTGAATTGTTAAAATAGGTAACAACTTCCTCGCCATAGATTCTTTGGTTTTCATCATCAAGGATGATATCCATTTTATAATCGGCTTTTTGCTGATAATATTCATGACCAGGTGCACCCGAAGCTGTTCTGTAGGTGTTGGGTGTGGGTAATTCCTGCTTTAGTTGCCTGAATTTACTAATATTATAATGTCCTTGAGGTTTTTCTTTCGTGGTCTCATCTTCTTGCGCAAAACCTATGGTGCTTATCAATAAAGCAGCAAAAAATAGTGTAAAGTTCTTCATATTAAATAGCTAATTTTTTCAAATTTGGGCCGAAATTAGCGATTTAAATGTAAATAGGAAAAATGTCTATAGTTTTAACATTTCTTTGACATTTGCTTTTACGAGAATAAAAGTTTTTTGTACACTTTCTATAGTCAATTTGATGTAGTTTTGCTGTTCTTCAAAAGTTTCAAACAACATACTATTTTCAATGGCTATTGAATTGATCTCATCAATATTTTCCAGTTCAAGATAAAAGAAAATCTCATTATTATCATATTCCTTACCCAGATACGAATAGTTCATTTCTTTTTCATTGATCCAAATCTTGAATTTTTGCCTGACATAGGTTTCCAGGAACTTGTCAGCCAATTTATTTTCATCTTTGCTTGCCAGTTCCATAGGCTGTTCCATTCGATTTTCAAGAGCCAGTTCTATATCATCAAGAAAAAATTTCATAGTAATCTGAACTGTTTTTTTCTCTTTAACATAATCTACCTTGGTCAGGCTGATATAATGTTTATGAATTCCAAAGGCTAATAGGGGAATGATTAAAAGCCAAATCAAGTTGCTAAAGCGCTTCATCTTAATAAAAGTGTTATTTTTAATGTTGCAAATGTACACAGACTCTTAAAATAATTATCAAATACTTAGTTAAACTTGCCTACACACAACGAGATACTCAATCATCTGAAGAATGATGATATTTTATATCAGGCTATTATCAATTTAGATACTGAAATACGCCCTGAACTTGATATTGATATCTATCATTCTTTATTGTCTTCAATAGTTTCACAGCAGCTGTCCACCAAAGTGGTAAGAATCATTTGGAACCGTTTTACAGATTTATTCGTTGAAGGTTATCCCGATCCGGAAATCCTTTTATCAAAAGATCATGACATATTAAGAGGCATCGGTTTATCAAACAGTAAGGCAAACTACGTCAAAAATGTGGCAGAGTTCAAATTGACTAATGACATGAGTTTTGATTTTCTTCAGACTAAATCTGATGAGGAGATTATCGCTTATCTCAGTCAGATCAAAGGTGTTGGTAAATGGACCGTACAAATGATCCTGATGTTTCCTATGGACCGGCCCAATGTTTTTCCCGTCGATGATCTTGGCATACAAAATGCCATGAAAGGTCTTTATAGCATAGCATTGGAGAAAAAGGAGTTAAAAGCAAAAATGCTCGAGATCGCTTCTGTGTGGGAACCTTACAGAACATTGGCATCTAAATATTTATGGAAGAGTTTAGGTACTTGATACTGTTGATCAGGTTTTTATCTGAAAAGTTTGTAAGACTTGTCAGTCAACTTCATTCAAGGATGCTAAATAGGAGTCTTTATTTTTCAAAAAAACATCAATTACTTCTATTAACCGTCCTTTGTCATAGAGAGGACCAATTCCTTTTGACAGACAATAATAGATATAATTGTTGATATGTTCCTGTTCGATTTTGACAGAGTTGATAAAAAAATCCTCCTGAAAATGATCTCTTATTTTGATCACATATTCCTGATTATTAGCGGTAAGTTGATCCTCCTCAATGAGGGCTTTTAATTTTCTGTCTTGTTTTCTGTTTCCTGATATGATATTATAGATATCATCAATTCCTCCAGGTTTGAAAAGCAGGGCTTCTAAGATCACAATTGGCGTACTTTTTTGACTGTAATGGTTGAGATTTCTTTCGAGTTTGTTTAAAGGCTTTTTACCTGCATTGGGAAGTCCTAGTTCTTCAGACATATCGTCGAATTGTTGAACAATCACTTCGTCAAGCTCATTGGTTAATTCCAATAAATTGATCTGCATATATTTAGTGAGTAAATGATCCTGAGTCACAATAATGATTTTGTTTTGATACTGTATGTCAGAAATCATTAAGGTGTCTTTATCGGTTACAGAAATCTTAAACTGTCCCAAATGATTGGTTATGCTTCCTTTTTGAGAATTTTTATTGATCACATGAACGTTTTCAATCGGGATGGTATCATTTTTTACCTTACCCGAAATCAATATTCTATTATCCTGGCCTTGTGCCAAAAAGAAGGTGAAAAGGAAAAATAGAAGGGTAAATTTATTCATTATTCAAAGAAACGATTCTGAGGTTAAAAATAATATTAATCTAGTTATAATGTTTTGTTAAAGCATTTGATTACTTAGTTTTGTAAAAAATCTATTATGAAGAATCTGCTTGTAGCCAGTACCTCTACGATTTATGGAGGCCATTTTCTTGAATACTTAATACCTCAGCTAAAAGAGCATTTTAAAACCATAGACACTTTGCTTTTTATTCCTTACGCAAGACCTGGCGGTCTCAGTTATGAAGCTTATACTTATAATGTAGCAGAGGCACTTAAAGATTTTTCATTTTCAGTGAAGGGGATTCACGAGTTTGATGATCCGAAAAAAGCGATTGAAACATCCGAGGCTATTTTTGTTGGAGGAGGTAATACTTTTGTGCTGGTGGATCAATTACATAAGCAGGAACTTATAGAGCCTTTGAGAAAGACTTTGGAAAATGGAATACCATATCTGGGAACCAGCGCAGGTAGTAATATTGTCGGTCTTAATGTAAAGACGACAAATGACATGCCCATTGTGCATCCTGAATCCTTAGATGCGCTTGGACTTATACCTTTTGATATAAACCCCCATTATCTTGATCCAGACCCTGATTCCAAACACAAAGGAGAAACAAGAGAAACCAGAATTAAGGAATTTCATAGTTGCAATGATATAACAGTGATTGGCCTTAGAGAAGGAAGCTGGATAGCAGTAAAAGGTGAACAAATGATATTAAAAGGCACACTCAATGCCAGAATTTTTAAAAAAAATAAGAATCCTTTTGAATTACCCGCAAATAGTGATTTAAGCCAACTACTCTAAAAAAACAACCTATAAAAGGGCGCTAAACGCTCCAAACAGTATAAGAAATAAGTAGAGGGCAATTAAAACAATGAACAAAATCCCTATAAACTTATAATGCGATTTTAATTTCTTTAGTCCAAAGGTCAGTAAGTTATGGTCATCTTCCATTAGGGCCTGTTTTGTTTTTTGCGCAAATTGAAACAGGAAAAATACAGGAATAAAATAGATGCCGGCTGCAATCAGATAGAAAAAAGAAAAGAATTTAGGTGATAATCCTCCCAGAGAGCCTTCAGGCAGACTGGCCAAGATGGTGCCAATGGAAAAAGACATGATAATCAGTAATCCGATGGCAATAAATCCGACAATGGCAATGAAATTCGCCCATTTTGAGGCTTCGAGCAGGTGTTTTTTGGCTTGATCGCTTAGTTGCATGGCAAGTGTTTAGTTTGACCCAAAATTAACCAATTTTGCGAATTACCGATCACAAATAAAAAATATAGTAAAGTTTTTTAGTACTGGTAGACCAAGGCATTGATATTCATGCCGGCTCCAACAGAAGCAAGGATGATGGCGTCACCTTCATCTATATGATGTTGATCAAGGTTACCGTTAAGAATCATATCGAGTAGGGTAGGGACGGTTGCTACGGAACTATTCCCTAATTTATTGATGCTCATAGGCATAATATCATCAGGTATTCCTGATTTAAACAAGCGATAGAATCTCTTAATAATAGCTTCATCCATTTTTTCATTTGCCTGATGGATGAGAATTTTTTTAACCTTATCAATATGAATTCCCGATTTCTCTAATGCCAATTTCATCGCCGATGGCACATTATTTAAGGCGAATTCGTAGATTTTTCTCCCATGCATTTTTAAATAATGCGTATGCGCAGCATTTCCACTTTTATTTGATTCTCCAAAGAATATATAATTTGATTCTTCATATGTAAATGTCTGACTGGCATAACTCTTGATCCCTTTTTCAGGGTCGCTGCCTTTTTCCAATATACAAGCTCCGGCTCCATCTGCATAGATCATTGAATCTCTATCATGAGGATCAATGATTCTTGAAAGTGTTTCAGATCCAATAACCAGACATCGTGAAGCCATACCGGTTTTAATAAATTGATCTGCCTGAATCATACCCTGGATCCATCCCGGGCAGCCAAAAACAATGTCATACGCAACGCAGTTTGGGTTGGAAATACCTAGTATGTGTTTTACTTTGGAAGCGATACTTGGAAGCATGTCAGATTGTTTGCACTTGCCTACAAGA
>CBDULU010000158.1:0-5381 GCA_965368155.1 uncultured Flavobacteriaceae bacterium | reverse complement strand
CTGAGATCACTTTTGCCGGAATTACTTCTCCATCAAGAAATTGAATATCTACTTTTTCGGCTACCTGAACAACATGAGCAGCGGTCACAATTTGTGTGTCTGAAATCATAAATCCTGAACCTAACCCGCCGGAAGTGACTGTTTTAGTCATTTTACCTGAGCTAACCAGTTCCTTTTGTTCGGTAAGGATTACCACAACTGCTGGGTTCACTTTTTCATATAATTCTGAAAGACTTTGGGCTTTAATTGAAACGCTTAGAAATATAAGGCTTATAAGGGTTAATTTCTTGATGGTATTCATATGAATCTGGATATTTTCAGTATAAAATTATGACTTTAAAAGAGCGCTAAAATAAGTAATAATCATCTAGTTTTTATGACAACTTGAATGTTTAGATAATTATTGAGCTAAGAAATGGATAAATCATCCTGGTCAATCATATGTTTTCGGGACCTTTAAGAGTTAAATAATTGTTAAAAGGGCCAAAACGAGTTAACAAAGTAATCGTTTATCAGTCATTATAATGAATCATCACATTGAGAGTTTTTTGTTAATATGGTAAGAACCCATGGCATTTAGGCCATGGGTTCTTCAATTTTTCTCATACTTAAAATGAACATATAGATAATTTCTATTTACCCATAAGATATTCCGATGGATTTAATAGGGTAATTCTGATAGTCCTGTCTATATTTATGGTGTTGTAAAGAAATTTATACATAATCTTTATGAAAGGATCTTAATAGATTTCGACTTAACGACATATTAATACGAACAAATAATAATTTTTAATCCCCCGAATTATGGAAGTTATATCACAAGCACTTGAATTTGAAAACCGCAAATTGTCTTTAAAATCAACCAACGATAGAATTTTAGCTTCAAGAGAAGTGAAGGCGTTGATACTAAATCTAAATGAGATCTACAAGGTTAACAATGACCAAACAATTATGGATCTTATGAAAAGGCTTACTGCCATCAAAAGGAAGGTAGAGTCAAGACTGAAATCACACGTCACCATATAAGTTTAGGTGGTTTTGAAAATTTCTAAAGAAATCCCAAAGAAACTTTACGATATTGAGTTAAGAACGCTTCGAGGAGATCTTTTTGATTGGAATACCTGTAAAGGCAAGAAAATTCTTATTGTCAATACTGCGTCAGAATGTGGTTTTACCAAACAGTATAAAGAGCTTCAAAGCCTTTACGAACTGCACCAAGATACTTTGGAAATTATAGGAGTACCATGTAATCAATTTGGAAAACAGGAGCCAGGCGATGCCAATAGCATAAATTCTTTTTGTGAATTAAATTTTGGAGTTACCTTTCCTTTATCCGAAAAACTGGATGTCAAGGGTGATAACCAGCATGCACTTTATAGCTGGTTAACAGATAAGAAATACAATGGAGTTAAGAGTTCTTCTGTAAAGTGGAATTTTCAGAAATATTTGATAGATGAAGAAGGCCATCTTATTGACTACTATTTTTCAATTACAAAGCCGATGAGCAAGAAGATCCTGAGGAAGTTGGAACTTGTTTGATCATTATATTCATTTTTTTTCCATTTAACGGTTGTAAAAAATAATACCATGCGTTTTGAGAAACAAGGAGCGATCTATCAGTTATCAGCGAAAATAAATTTACCCATAACAATTGATGAAGCCTGGAAATTTTTATCTAATCCTGGGAATTTAAAGGTGATTACTCCTGATTATATGGGGTTTAAGATCATCTCAGGTACGGATAGAGCAATGTATGCCGGGCAGATCATCAGTTATAAGGTAAGCCCTTTACTAGGTCTTAAAATGAATTGGGTAACCGAGATTACTCATGTGGATGATAGGAAATACTTTGTAGATGAACAAAGAATAGGACCTTACGCTATGTGGCATCATAAGCATTTCTTAAAGGAAATTGAAGGTGGTACAGAAATAACGGATGTGGTACATTATAAGCTTCCAATTTCTATAATCGCCAATCGATTTCATTCTATATTGGTTAAACCGAAGTTAAAAGAGATTTTTGAATACAGAACAAAGGCATTATTTACGATGTTTGGTGAGTATGATAAATCATGATATATACTATTTTAATATTGATCCTAATGCATTCAACCACACAAGAAAAGATGACCATTTTTGATTTTACTCAAGAGAGTAGCGCTAAGGGCTGGTATATAGTGAATGATGGAGTTATGGGTGGTCTTTCTGAAGGTCAATTTACTATGGACAAGGGTTTGGCCGTCTTTAAAGGTAAAGTTTCAACGGATAACAATGGAGGTTTTACCATGATACAAAATCGATTTAAGACCATTGTCACATCAAAACATAAAGCTTTTGTGATCAAGTTAAAAGGAGATGGTAAAGCCTATCAATTCAGGGTAAAATCTGACAAGTATCAGCAATTTTCTTATGTCTATCAGTTTGAAACTTCCGGGGAATGGGAAGAGATCACAATTCCATTTTCAAGCTTGGAGCCTCGCTTTAGAGGCAGGTTGCTTGACGCAGCAAATTTTGATGGGAGCCAAATAGAAGAAATCGCTTTTTTGATTGGAAATAAACGCGACGAATCCTTTGAACTAACTATCAGTGCAATAGAAGCTGATTAATGTTCAAATTGCTTTTTTAAGCTGTTTTGACTGAAATTGCTATTCTCATTTCGGATTTTTATTATCTTTAATAGATGATTCATATAGACCTCAAAAACCAAAACATTTTGGTTACCGGAGCATCAGACGGTATAGGAAATGAAATAGCCTCTTATCTGATGAAAATGGGTGCGAATGTTGGCGTTCATTTTTGTAATAATAAAAATGCTGCTCAAGATTTGATCGATCAGTTCCCAGATACAAATTCTCATATTTTTCAAGCTAATTTCGGAATCACTGCAGATGTTCAACGTTTTTGGCAAGAGGTGATGGCTACCTATGGGCGTGTTGATGCCATTGTTTTAAATGCAGGTGTATTTCTTAGGCAGCCCATTGATGATTCAGTTAAAGATTGGTATGAAATTTGGCAGCAAACCATGCGCATTAACCTGGATGCTCCAGCTTTATTGACTCAATTAGGGCTAAACCATTTTAAAAAACAGCAAGGAGGAAGGTTTATCTATATGGCCAGTAGAGCAGTTTTTAGAGGAGAAACCGAGGAATATCTTGCCTATGCTGCCTCCAAAGGAGGTTTAGTTTCTTTGGCAAGAAGTGTGGCTCGATCGTTTGGTAAATTGAATGTCAAATCTTTTGTCATTGCCCCGGGTTTCGTTAAAACAAAAATGGCTGAACAGTTCATTGCAGACCATGGATCTCAAAAGATTTTGGATGAAATAGCGTTAAACCAACTCACTTTACCTAAAGATATCAGTCCGCTTGTTGCCTTAATGTGCAGTGGTGCTATGGACCACACTACCGGTTCGACCATTGATCTTAACGCCGGAAGTCATATTCGCTGACCCTTTATTTTTAGAACCTTTTATTTTTCCGTCATCGAGGAATTGACCCAGAAACCTTTAAAAACAGTAGTAGGTATTGTTTCATTTTCATACTTTTAACTGTTTTTTAAAATGCTGTGAAAATGCGAGCCCTCAAAAAGATTATAGCACTTTGTGTTATTGTTTTTGCCTCGACCTGTACGTTGGCACAAACTGCTAATGATCCACCTGAGATCATAGCAGAAGGAGACCAATTTTATTGTCCTCAAAGTAAGATTCATGTTGTTACTGATTTTGACATAGTTTCTGAAGAGGATATTAAAGAATTTTTTGTTCAAATATCCTCCGGTTATGTAGTTGGATCAGACTATTTAGAATTGTCAGGTACACATCCCAGTATCAGTTTTTCCTTTAACGCAACAACGGCTAAGTTAACCTTAAGGGAAGTTAATGGAGGATCCATAAGTTTGAATGACCTTATTGAGGCGGTTAAAGATATACGCTACTTCAGTACCAATGAAAATACACAGGGTGAAAAATTCTTTTCCTTTACACTTGGAGATGCTAATTTTCTTCCATCTACAGGACATTATTATGAATATGTTGAAGATATAGGAACTACTTGGACATTGGCCCGAGCCCATGCTGAGGAAAGAGATTATTATGGATTACCGGGCTATTTAGCCACGATCACCTCTGCTGAAGAAGCGCAATTATCCGGGGAACAAGCTGAAGGGGCAGGGTGGATAGGAGGAAGTGACGCTGAACTCGAAGGAACATGGAAATGGGTCACAGGACCGGAAGCGGGAACGATATTTTGGATAGGATTAGCCAATGGTTCTGCTCCTAACGGAGAATTTGAATTTTGGAATACGAACGAGCCAAATGATTTGGGAGGAGAAGATTATGCCCATATAACTGCACCTAATGTTGGAATTACCGGTTCCTGGAATGATTTAAGTAATGTAGGACAGCCCTCTGGTGATTATCAACCCAAGGGTTTTATTGTAGAATATGGTTATGGCGGACCTGAAGATGCACCAAATTTCTCTGCCTTTACCAAGGTATATACAAATGCTATTGACAGTATCTTTTCAGCAAGCAGGTGTGGTCCCGGACCTATCGAGTTAAGAGCTACACTTACTGAATTTGAAGATCAGTCGGATAGTCAAGTTTTATGGTTTGATTCATTGGATAGTGAAATAATAATATCGACCGGTGAAATTTACACTCCCGAATTGGATGCCAGCAAAGATTATTATGTATTAGCTTCCCAAAAGGGATGTTTTAGCGGGCAAAGAAAAAAAGTTTCTGCTACTATTTATGAAATCCCGGACGTTGTAAAAGAGGTTACCCTAAAAAATTGTGATGCGGACCAAATCCCAAATGATGGCTTTACTGACTTTAATTTAGAGGAAGCCAATGATTTGATTAATAAAGGAGATCTGACCCTCACAATGACTTATTTTTTGACAGAAGAACAAGCCATTGCCAATATCGATCCAATTGATCCTCCTTTTTTCAACAATTCAATGGCAGATCATGTATTTGCGAGAGCGGAAAGTCTAGATAATTGTTTTGATATTGCTAAAGTAAATTTCATTGTTTCTTCTACAAATCCCTTGAATGTGATGGCTTTGTTAGAGGAATGCGACGATGATGATCAAAACGACGGAAAATTCAGCTTCGATTTGACTGATGCATCTGTCATCATTTTGGAATCACTGCCACAACAGGATTTGGCTATTCAATATTATAGAAATCAAGAAGATGCAGCGCTTAAAATAAACGAAATACTCCCACAAACCAGCTTTACCAATGAGACCGCCTATGAGCAGCGGCTTTTTGCAAGAATAGAAAGCCTTGACAATGGTGAATGCGTTAGTGTAGGAGAATATGTACAACTGAAGGTAAATCCCTTACCCGAATTTGAGGCCCCTGCTGAGGCCATTTATTG
>CBDULU010000157.1:0-5402 GCA_965368155.1 uncultured Flavobacteriaceae bacterium | reverse complement strand
TATAGCTAAAAACATTAGTGCGAATGCAGATGCTACCATTATAGACGGTGGCGGAAAAACTTTAATTCCCGGGCTCATCGATGTGCACTGGCACAGCTATTATGCTTATGCTCCGCAAAGTGTTCTTGCAGTGGGAGACATGAGTGAGGTCGCAATCCATGGTTTTATTGGAGCAGAGAAAACGCTGATGCGAGGGTTTACTACCGTACGTGATGTAGGAGGAAATCCATTCGCCGTGAAAAAATTTACAGATTCAGGCGAACATCCCGGACCTCGCTTATACATTTCTGGACCTCCAATTAGTCAAACTTCAGGGCACTTTGATTTTAGAGGTAAAAATGATGTGCCGAGAAATAGCACTGACCCGATGACTTATTGGGAACGAAACTCTTTAATCATGGTAGCTGATGGCGTGGATGAGGTCATTAGACGTTCTCGTGAAAATTTACGAGCAGGTGCCACCCAGCTTAAAATAGCAGGTGGTGGTGGTGTTTCTTCCACATATGATGCGCTGGATGTTCAGGAATATACATTTGAAGAAATGAAAGCTGTAGCCGATGTAGCCAAAACATGGAATACTTATGTTGCTGCCCATATTTTTACAGATGAAGCAACACAAACAGCTATTAAGGCTGGGATCAAATCTATTGAACATGGATTCTTAATGAGCGAAGAAACCTTACAGATGATGAAAGACAATGATGTATGGTTGAGTTTACAACCACTGTTGAATGATGAGGACGCCTTAAAGTTTGACAACCCATACAGCCAACAGAAATTCACTATGGTTACTGATGGAACTGATCGAACTTATAAAGCAGCTAAAAAAATTGGTGTAAAAGTTGCCTTCGGAACTGACATGTTATTCGATCCTGTAGCTGCAGAAAAGCAAGGTAAAATGCTAAGTAAGTTGGGTCGATGGTACACACCTTATGAAACGCTGAAAATGGCCACTTCAACAAATGCTGAATTAATCAAACTATGTGGCCCGCGAAATCCATATCCTGACGGGGCCTTAGGTGTTCTTCAAAAGGGGGCTTATGCTGATATGATACTTGTGGATGGCAACCCACTTGAAAACCTTGACCTAGTAGCTGATCCACATACCAACTTTGTTGTTATTATCAAGGATGGGAAGGTTTATAAGAACACCATTAAGTAATTTCTGAAGTTTAAGTGTTAAGGCTTAAGTGTTAAGGCTTAAGTGTTAAGGCTTAAGTGTTAAGTGTTAAGTGTTAAGTGTTAAGTGTTAAGTGTTAAGTAAAATTAATCTTTCCCTAGCACTTAAGCCTTAGTCCTTAGTTCTTAGTCCTTAAGCCTTAGTCCTTAAGCCTTAATCCTTAGTACCTAGTCCTTAGTACCTAGTCCTTAGTCCTTAGCACTTAAGCCTTAAAACTTAATCCTTATATTTATTATCTAGCAACAGCTTAAAATATGATTCCCTTCTTCAGAAAAATTCGTAAAAAAATGGCAGATGATAACAGACCTTTAAAGTACGCCAGATATGCTATCGGAGAGATCGTATTGGTGGTGATTGGGATTTTAATTGCCTTACAGATCAATAATTGGAATCAAGAACGCATTCAGGCATCCGAACTTGAAGATCTGAAGAAAAGTATTTCCAGTGCCATTAAATCAGATATCAAATATCTAAATTTAATTAGAACAGGCCGGAAAGATATTGGTGAAAAAGTAGATTCTGTTTTTAATAATTATATTAATGTTCAAAAACCCAAGCTAGTCTTTATTGATTACGCCTATGTGTCCAACACTTTTGCTGAATTAAAGAACATCATTTATTATCAGCCCAACACAAGCTCTTTTGAAGCCTTAAAAAACTCTATTTATCTCAGCAGACTCCAAGGCACAGATTTAGAACTACTACTTAACTCGTTTTATGCCAGTGCCGAGCGTTTACAAAAACAGGAAGAGGATTATAACCAGTCATTAAATAATGACTATCTAGCATGGTCCAAGAAATTTAGAAATAAGGATGATGACCTTTTCAAAAGGCCATGGTTTTATTTGAGATCAGGTGACATTCAAGAACAGTTTTTAGAAATTTTAAATGATGAACAGACGAAAACGATTCTAGCCCATGGCTTTGAAGAATATGACATGATTGATGTTTACGATCAACAAATTCTACTTGGTGAAAAATATATTGAAATGGTCGAAAATGGAGAGTTGAATTTTGATGCTCAAACGCAAATAGATTTTAGTGGTACTTTTTATTCGTATTCAGAAATTGATGTATTAAACCTGCTAGTAAATGGGAAAGTTCCTTCGGATTTCGGCACCATATATGCCCAATCTGGCAAGGACTTTTTTTCTGGTATCCAATTCGAAGATGATGCCATGATTTTGACCTATCCCGATAGTATTTTAGACTGGGGTGCCCCCTATTTTACCATAAACGCATTGAATAATCGCGTGTCAGAATTGGATTTTTCAAAATACAAAAATTTAACGCTGGAAATGAAAGGAGCCAATGGAGGAGAAGAGTTTGCCGTATCGATGAAAGATAAATATGATCTTCATGATGGCAAAGAATCTAGAGTTGATATTACGGTGTCCGATACATGGGAAACTTACACTGTACCTATTGAAAAATTTGAGACTGCTGATAAGAAAATTATTCAAACACCCTTGAGTTTCGTTTTTGTGGGTAACGAAGGACGAACTATTTATGTCAGATCCATTCAATTTAAATAGGCAGGCAATTTATCATTTACATTGCAACAGATAAGAATATTGACATTCAATGGCTAAGGTCTGGATGGGGCTCGAAACCCGACTTTAAAAAGCAGATAGCATCAAAGGTTGAATTGAAGCAAAATTTGTTGGAATATTTATTTCGAAAAAGCTACTTTTGCAGCAAACAAAATTGAAATTACTGATTTAATAGCACAGAATTTATAACGTGTTTTTCAAGCTATGATTAAATCTTTATTGTTGTCCATGTTTTTTTTACTTGCTTTGACTTCTGTCGCGCAACAGCGACATGAGTTAACATGGAAAAACGTTGAAACTCTGGAATTTGATTTTCCGAAAGAAGATTATACAAGCGACAGTATTTTTTTCTATCATTCCTTGCTTAAAAGAACTGCAAAAGAGGAGCCTTTAGGTAAAGCACCTTCTTTCTCCTTTCCTCATCATGCAAAACCTTTAGACCTATATGATTATTGGGAACATAAGGGTGACGAACAGTATGATGTCTTGTTGACCAAAGTAGCCTATGTTTTAGATAAACCAATTCATTTTTTTACTAAAGAACGCTTGGCTGATCCCGGCTTTATTTCGCAAACCATGCCTGCTGCAAAAATCAAGAGAATTGATAGTATCTATCATATTTCTGTTGGTTTTGGTGCACCGGATATAGACTATACTTTGCATTTTTATTCATCTGAAGAATTTGAATCCCAATATCCAGAACTAAAAAACTACTTTGGAAAATATGATGGTTTAGCGCTATCCCCTGACCTTATTGTAGTGCAACACAATTATCAATATGGGAAGGTCATGTTTCAGGAAACAAGTAAAATGTCCATATCAATATCGAGATATTTCCACTTGAATAAAGAGCAAACCTTGGCAGTCAACTACACATTAAATTACATCCAAAATATCCCTCCTTCTTTTATTGGTGGTAGTGATTTTTTGATCAACAAAATAAAGGAAGGGATAAAGGCCTTGATCGACGAAACACAACATGTCTGCAGGACGACAGAAATGACTCAGTAGTTATTTACAGGAAAGTATATGTACAAAAAGCCTCAGGGTTAAGCCTGCCTGCCGGAGGTGGGTACTAAGTGTTAAGTTTTCAGTTGATAACCTTTGGGTTTTAGATCAATTCCTTATTGGCAAATGACCCATCTTCAGTTTCGAATTTAAGAATTCTTTGGTCCACTATGAATGTCGCAAAAGGAAATAAAGATGCGGCCAAACAAATTAGTGTTTTCATAAGATTCCACCTCTTTTTTATAGCATAATAGACCACCCAAACGCTATACAAGATAAACAATAAGCCGTGAATGCTTCCTACAATCTTATTTGGGAGTCCCATGTCAAATCCATACTTAAGAATAACAGTTGGAATCAATAAGAGGTAAGAGATTCCCTCCAGAATAGCAAGGATACGCAATTGGCCAAGCACAGTTTTTAACTTCATTTTTTTGTTTGTATTAGCTAGAGTATGATGTCAATTTTCAATTTATAATTTTGAACTGGGCAAAGATCAAATAATTATTACATATTCTCCAATACAATGAACTAAATTTCATTTAAAAAGTCTATCAAACAAAAAAGCCATTACCTAACTTGATTTTCCTATATTTAAGCATCAACAAACAAGCCTATGACGCCATTTTTTCGCCGTATTAGACACAAACTTGCTAATGACAATCAATTCTTAAAGTATAGCAGATATGCTATTGGTGAGATTATATTAGTAGTGATTGGGATATTGATAGCACTTCAAATTAACAATTGGAATGAAGAAAGGCAATTAAAGAAATCCGTAGATGTGTATTTAAACAGACTAGTTGAAGATCTTAATAATGATATTGAAAATCTTTTTTATCAAAAGTCCTCTCATCAGTTTCGGTATCATTGTATGCAACAATTATTAAAGTATGCCGGTCTTCCGGAAAACGAAATGGTTAGCATAACTCCTGATCCATATAAAGGCCAAATATCAGATTGGGAAAAACCAATTCCTGAGGATATTGATCCTCAATTTTTAAAAATCGCCTTTGATCATACTTCCAGATTGCCTAAGGCGGTGCTTGTAACATCGACTATTGACGAGCTCAAAAATTCCGGACTATTCTCTTATATAAATGATGAAAAAGTAATAGATGGTATTAATGAGTATTACAGCATTTTTGAAAATAATCTTGGTGAATCTGAGGATGACAATATTTTGCTATTTAGAAATAATTGGACCAATATACTGGCAGCGAACGGTTATAATTCTTATGGATTGACTGATTACAGGGTCATCATAGAATGGTTGAAGAGAGATCCAAGGGGCGAAGCAGCCTTAAGAAACCTGATAAGTAACGCTGAGTGGAGATATTTGAGTTCCCAGATGCAAATTGAAAAAGCAAATGAATTAAAGATTATAATTGATGCGTATTTAGTATCAAATTAAAAATTCTTACATTTATTTCATAGTATAACTATGAGAAAATTAGCCCTCCTTTTTATTGGATTGATGATTCTGGCTTCATCTAAATCGGCAAATTGTCAATCAAAAGATATCGATGAGTCAGAACTTCAAGTTCTCAGAGAAATTGTTCTGGCAGATTCTATTCCAAATGTTTTTTTTAAAACCACCATTTCTGATCTGAATCAACCTCTTTCAAGGCACTTGTTCTATTTATACGATTTTGACATCT
>CBDULU010000156.1:0-5443 GCA_965368155.1 uncultured Flavobacteriaceae bacterium | reverse complement strand
CCTATCATTTTTCCCTTATAAGTTTAACTCCAGAGAAGTGGTAAGTGGCAGTAGTTTCGCAGTTATGAATTTTAATGTTCGATTGTTCAATAAATATGAATGGATAACATCTGATGACATTCCTGCTGAGATCTCAAATTTCATTAAAAAAGAGGCCCCTGAGATTGTAACTTTACAGGAATATTCTAATAACAGCGATTTTAGCATATCTTATCCATATGAATACAAAAAGTTAAACAGAGGTAAAAAAGGAAGCGGCTTGGCCATTTTTTCAAAATTCAGAATCGTAAATCAAGGTAGTCTGGATTTCGAAAACTCAAATAACAATGCCATTTTTATAGATATCATTAGGAATGATGATACGATCAGGGTCTATAATGTACACCTGGAATCATTTGGCATTAAGCCTGATAGTGTAGATTTGAATTTAGATGAAACAAGATCGAGAAAATTAATTTACAGACTGAAAAACTCGTTCACCAAGCAACAGGATCAGGTAGAGAAATTCCTGGAGCATCGCAGTACCTGCCGTTATAAAACAATTATCAGCGGAGATTTTAACAATACCGCTTTTTCATGGGCATATAGAAAACTCAAAGGAGATCTGAATGATAGTTTTATAGAAGCCGGCGAAGGATTCGGTAAAACCTATCCTTTTAATACCTACCCCTTAAGAATCGATTTTATACTTTCTGATAAGAAGTTTAAGGTGAATCAACACAAGAATTTTGAAATTAAGCTTTCAGATCACGAACCGGTCATGGCCAGATTCAGTTATTAACTTCCCATCCATTTTTTACATTTTTTTGATGTCATTGAAAAACCTCCTTCGATGAAAAAATTGTATTTTTGTCGACGCAAAAGATTTGGGCATGACGACAGATAAAAAAGTGGCTTTTTATACACTGGGATGTAAATTAAATTTCTCTGAAACCTCTACTATAGCAAGGGATTTTAATAATGAGGGATTTAAAAGAGTGGAATTTGAGGAATTTGCAGATATTTATGTGATCAATACTTGTTCTGTTACTGACAATGCGGATAAACGTTTTAAAACCATCGTTAAATCAGCCTTGAAACAGAATGAAAATGCGTTTTTGATTGCCATCGGATGTTATGCTCAATTAAAACCTGAAGAACTTGCCAATATCAATGGAGTTGATATGGTTTTAGGGGCAACAGAGAAATTTAAAGTACTTGATTATATCCATGATCTTTCAAAAAATGATATTGGAGAAATTCATTCCTGTGAAATTGATGAGGCAGATTTTTATGTTGGTTCTTATTCTATTGGTGACCGTACACGTGCTTTTCTAAAAGTTCAAGACGGATGCGATTATAAATGTACTTATTGCACGATCCCTTTGGCAAGAGGTATTTCCAGGAGTGATACACTGCATAATGTTTTGTCAAATGCTCAAGAAATTTCTGCGAAAGGAATTAAAGAAATCGTCCTTACAGGAGTGAATATTGGAGACTATGGTAAAGGTGAATTTGGCAATAAAAAACATGCACACACTTTCCTGGATCTTGTTCAGGCACTCGACAAGGTTGATGGAATACATCGCATAAGAATATCCTCAATTGAGCCCAACCTACTTAAAAACGAGACCATTGATTTTGTTTCTCAATCAAACAGTTTTGTGCCTCATTTTCATATTCCCCTTCAAAGCGGCAATGATCAACTTCTTAAGGCCATGAAGAGAAGGTACCAGACAAGCCTGTATATAGACCGTGTAAAAAGAATAAAATCAACCATGCCACATGCCTGTATAGGTGTTGATGTCATCGTTGGCTTTCCCGGAGAGACGGATGAACTATTTTTGGAAACCTATCAATTGCTATCTGATCTTGACATCTCCTACCTGCATGTTTTTACCTATTCTGAAAGACCGAATACAGAAGCTGTGAATATGGATGGAGTGGTTCCTCAAAAGGTCAGAAACAAAAGAAGTAAAATGCTAAGAGGATTGTCAGTTAAAAAAAGAAGGGCTTTTTATGAGTCTCAACTTGGATCAACATTAAATGTGCTTTTTGAAGGTGAAAACAAGAAGGGATATATCCATGGATTCACTGAGAACTATGTAAAAGTCAAAGCTCCCTGGAATCCCACTCTGGTCAACACCTTACATCCCGTTAAACTGATCAGCATGGATGAAGATGGTCTGGTAAGATTCGAATGGGTGGAACAAATAGTTATGCAATAAAACACTTCTTTGCGCCCAAAGATTTAGTATTTTTGACACCATAAGAATTCAATGGAAGATAAAATACATATCTATTTTATGCCAGGTCTGGCAGCGAGTTCAAAAATCTTCGAATACATTAGAGTAGCTGATGATAAATTTGTCTTGCACCATCTTGAATGGCTTGAACCCGATAATGAAAAAGAGACACTTGCCCATTATGCCGAGAAATATGTGAAGATGATCACTCATAAACGGCCCGTATTGATCGGGGTTTCATTTGGAGGTATACTTGTTCAGGAAATTGGCAGACTCATGGAAGTTCACAAACTGATCATCATTTCAAGTTTAAAAAATGAGAAAGAGCTGCCAAAACGGCTTAAATACCTGAGAAATACAAGAATATACAAACTCTTTCCTTCCAAACGCCTGTCAACTATAGATGACTTTACCAAATACAACTTTCATCCCCAATTGAAAAAAAAAGGGGAATTATATAATAAATATTTGAGTATTAGAAATGAAAAATATTTAAATTGGGCCATCCATAATATGTTGAGTTGGAAGAACAATTCAGGGCTGCAAGATCTGATACACATCCATGGCACAAAGGATGAGATCTTTCCGATCAAGTACATCAAAGATTGTATTCCTGTTGAAGGTGGTACACACGCCATGATTATTGTTCATGCTAAAAAAATAAGTACAATTATAGAGACCCTTTTACTAGATGATACTTGAACAAACAGATATAAACGATGTAATTCTTATAACTCCAAGAGTTTATAAAGATGAAAGAGGTTACTTTATGGAATCTTATAATCAAAAGAAAGTCGACAAACTCATCAAAGACAATTTTGTTCAGGATAACGAATCCGTATCAAACAAAAATGTGCTAAGAGGTCTTCACCTTCAGGTTCCGCCTTTTGCCCAGGCAAAACTGATCAGAGTGATCAAAGGAAGTATTTTGGATGTAGCTGTTGATCTTAGACGGAGCTCAAGTACCTATGGCAAACACTTTAAACACATACTAAGTGGAGAAAATAAAAAGCAATTATATATTCCTAAAGGATTCGCCCATGGTTTTTTAAGTCTTGAAGACGGCACCATTTTAAATTACAAATGTTCTAACTATTACCATGCTGATAGTGAGTCTTCTATCGCTTGGAATGACCCTGATCTATCAATAGATTGGGGTATACTTGACCCAATTTTGGCAGAAAAAGACCGTTTGGCAGAAAATTTTGCTACATTTGAAAATCCCTTTTAATTTTAAACCCCAGTTGTCATGAGTAGATCGTATCGATTCATAGTGCTAGCCAGTATTGTTATTATCGCTGTTTTTTTTATCAATGCAGAAACCACTGAAAAAAAGACCCATACTGAAAATCAGCTCAATGCTGATACTTTAGCTAAAAGTGAAAGCAACTATAAAATTAAAGCACTAAAAATACCTGAGAACCTCAGCTTCGCAGGTGAAAAAGTACAGCTTAACAAAACTGATATCAGAGAAAGAATAGACAGGGAGTTATTGGTGAATACCTATTGGCAATCAAACGCTTTATTGTGGTTTAAAAGAACACATAAATATTTTCCGGTCATAGAACCTATTCTTAAAGAGAAGGGTGTTCCGGATGATTTTAAATATCTGGCGGTAATTGAAAGTGATCTAAGGAATGTTACTTCTCCTGCAGGTGCAAAAGGAATGTGGCAAATGCTGAAAGCTGCGGGAAGAGAAAATGGCCTTGAGATCAATGATAATGTAGACGAAAGATATCATTTAGAGAAAGCTACAAGAGCTGCATGCGATTATTTGATCAAAGCTAAGGAAAGACTTGGAAGCTGGACATTAGCGGCAGCGGCCTATCATGCGGGTAATTATGGTATTGAAAAAAGACTGACAGAACAGATGGTGGATAGCTACTATGATGTTTTAGCGGGAGAAAATACGGAGCGCTATATCCCTAGGATAGTTGCAGCCAAAGAAATTCTTAGTAATCCGGAAAAATATGGTTTTGTATTTGACAATGATGATCTCTATAAAATTGGCCCAAGCAATGCAGTAAAAGTAGATACGGCTATTACCAATATTGCTAATTTTGCCAAAAAATACAACACGAATTATAAAGAACTAAAGATGCTTAACCCTTGGTTAAGAGAGAATAAACTCAACAACAAGTCAGGGAAGTTATACGAAATTAAAATCCCTGGTTAAGGTTTTTCTAATCATTAAAATATACCTTGTTCATTCAACTCAAATATCAATTTTTGTAATAGATGTTTGAGTTGATCTGAATTCATTTAGTATCTCATAAACAATGTCGGCTGCAGGTTTGATCTCATGAATGAGCCCGGCAATTTGACCAATTTCAAGTTCTCCTTCATTTAGATCACCTTCGAACATTCCTTTTTTAGCCCTCCCACGCCCTAATAATTTCTCTAATTGATCAACTCCAACCTGCTCTTTATAAAGCTCTTGCACTTTTTTATAGAATTCATTTTTTATCAATCTTACAGGCGTTAATTCTTTTAAAGTTAAATGTGTGTCTCCATCTTGCGTTTTAATGACTTCTTGTTTAAAATTAATATGTGCCGATGATTCTAAACTCGCTACAAACCTGCTGCCAATTTGAACAGCATCAGCTCCTAAGGCCATTGCTGCAAGCATACCTTTTCCTGTTGCAATTCCTCCCGCTGCAATCAAGGGTATCGAAATTTTTTCTCTTACCATAGGAATCAAGGTAAAAGTGGTGGTCTCTTCCCTCCCATTATGGCCTCCGGCTTCAAATCCTTCAGCGACGATGGCATCAACTCCGGCTTCCTGCGATTTTAAGGCAAATTTCACACTGCTGACCACATGTACAACAGTAATACCATGATCCTTTAAAAAGCGGGTGTATAATTTTGGATTGCCGGCCGAAGTAAAAACGATCTTGACATTTTCCTCGAGAATGATCTCAAGTATTTCTTTTAGATCAGGGTAAAACAAAGGGATATTTACTCCAAAAGGTTTATTAGTGGCTTTCTTACATTTCTGGATGTGTTCCCGAAGTACATCGGGGTACATTGATCCGGCACCGATCAAGCCCAAACCACCGGCATTACTCACGGCTGCAGCTAATTTATATCCACTAACCCAAACCATCCCTGCCTGAATAATAGGATATTCTATATGAAACAAATCAGTAATTCTATTCTTTTCAGCTCCCATATTGAAGTAATTTAATCCCATAAATTTAATGGCTTTTCTTCAATTT
>CBDULU010000155.1:0-5461 GCA_965368155.1 uncultured Flavobacteriaceae bacterium | reverse complement strand
ACCCTTTGGAAATAGTGGTATTTAGAGCGGGTAAAAAAGTAACTTTGGGTAGGAAGTAAAATGGCAATTAGCAAGGTCAAATTGGGTTTAAACGAACCTATTGTGATCAGTTATTTTCCCATAAAAGAAAGTACTTCTGTTGAAAACACTTGTGATTTATAGGTATTGTTATGATCCCCAGGAACTATTATTAATGCGGCTCCACTAATCTTTTGCTGAAGCTCTTTGGGATTTCCATTGTCTGTATCCTGATCTCCTGCGATGACCAATACTTTTGCCCTGATTTTTTTCAATTCATCAATTGAAGTAACGGGTTGAAATTCCTGGAGTAATCCAAGAATTTTAAGATCCGCACCTATTGACTTTGCATAGTTAACAGCGCCACTTGTAACCTCATTAAGAGGTGCTGAACCGTTAAAGGCCTTTTGAAACATAATGCGCCGGTCCCAATCAGGATTTGTAAAGTCCAGACCCATTCCTCCTAAAACAGCAAAGTCAATTCGCTCCTCATTTACAAGTAGTTTTGCAAGAACAATGGCCCCTCTTGAATATCCGACTGCCGAATATGATGACAATTGTAGATGATCTGCCAAAGCAACGATATCCTTTACTTCGGCATCATTCGCATAAGCCGTGCTGTCATTCGGCTGATCTGAGTTTCCATTACCTCTAAGATCTGGTATAATGACCCTGTATCCCTCAAGTAACAGGTCTTTTTTCAATGCCGTTTGTTGCCACGATTTTCCTGAAGAAATAAAACCATGTATAAGAATGACCGGGCTTCCCTTTCCTTCATCGCTAAAGGCAATAGTAGTTTTATCAAAGGAACTAAAGGTTTTATATGTTTGCTGACCCTGAACCAAAAAGGTTGTGAGTATGAACAAAGTTATGATGGCTCTTTTCATTTTATGAATTTGTTTGTGTTTTTTCCATGAGATATTCAGGGTGTGAAACAGGCTTAAAACCTTTTTTGAGATAAAAGGAATGCGCATCATGAGTCGCTAATTTTATACCCTCAACATTTATCAATTCAGGACTTTTGAGAATATGTTCCAAAAGAAATGATCCATATCCCAATCCTTTATATGATTCATCAATAAAAACATCCATCAAATAAGCAAAAACAGTTCGATCTGTCACTACTCTGGCAAATCCTATTTGTTTCTCATCCAATAGGAGACTAAAACATATAGAATGTTGAAAACTGGTTCTAAACGATGCTGTTGATCTGTCTTTTGCCCAATAAGAAGTTTTTAAAAAATTGATGACATAATCTTCATCCAGATCTTTAGGTTCACAGCTCACTTTCAATCGGTGCATTCTTGAATTCATCTTCTAATAAAGTTTAATTTTTTGATAATTTCGGGCCGTTAAACAGAAGATAACCAAAGCCAATAGCAAAGATACTATAGGTGATACCAAGGATCAGTAAATAACTGCTATCAGTGTTTTTCACATACTGTTTGATAAGCACTGAAGAACCGATAAAAAAATGGGCAAAATTGGCTACGGCGATACCCCTGTTATAAATTCCACCGATCAAACTGCTCTTCACCATCCAGTTTAACATGGCAAAACCAAGAAATAAAGCTCCGCAAATTTGTAAAACAAAACTCAAGTCATCTTCTTTTCCCAGAAGATGCAAGGTTTCCTGTGGAAGAAAACTTAGTAAAACACCGCCAATTCCCAAGAAAATGGCTGACATGGTCATTAATGTTTTTGTATTCATCATAGGTTTAATTAATTGATGGTTCACAACCTTCTTTCCTTCTTGTGTCCATGAGATGGACTATTTTCCAACCTTCCACTCCTTCTTTGATCAAGTGAAATGCATCAACACCACAATGACTGAATTCCGTTCCCACATAAAAAGCATAATCGGTCCAGACCTGTGCAATGCCTCCATCGATCTCAATTTTGATATCCCATATCTTTTCGTCCCATATTTCATCATGGGGTGTTCCTATTGCTTTGAGAAAGGGTTCCAAAGCCCCTTTTTTTATCAATTTTTCTCCTTGCTGATTCGTTAATGAAGTATACATTTTCACCTCCTTGCTAAAGACATCTGCTACTTTGGCGCTATCTCCCTCTCTCATGCCATCAAACAACTTATGAATCAAAAGTTCAACCGATTTATGCTCGTCGACCTCGATTTTATCCTGTGAAAAAATAGCAGTAGGTATAGAGAGAAAGATCAGGCATACAAAAAACGATTCTAGTTGTTTCATATTCATTAAATTATAGTTTACTTTAGTCTTTTGCCAAAGTTAATCAAATATCCATCTCATGAAAATCTTAAAATTTTATGGTTTACTCCTCCTTCTCGCTTCTTTTCCTATTTATGGTCAATCCGAAGCATATCTCAAGCAAAAGGCTCAAAAAATTGAGGAAGGATCTCCATTTTCAAAAATTATAAAAAGAGAATTACCTGCAACAATTGTATATGAAGATCATGACATGATCGCTTTTGTTCCGCTTAAGGAGCAGGCTAAAGTGCATTTGCTAATTGTTCCAAAAAAGGAAATTCAATCGATCAATGATGCAGATGATGAAGATGCGCTGTTGCTGGGGAAAATGCTATTATTGGCAGGTAAACTGGCTAGAAACAATGGCATTGCTGAAAGTGGCTACCGATTGTCTATCAATACCAGTGAAGATGCAGGTCAGTCTGTATTTCATCTTCATATGCACCTGTTGGGTGGCAATAAACTTGGCCCTATGGTTGATCGAATTGATTAAATTGTATTTTTATCTTTCCTATAACTAAATCCGAAATCCATGAAAATTAAAAGTCTCTATCTCAGTGTACTGATTTTACTGCTAAGCTTTCAAATTAATCTTAATGCTCAGGAAAACCTGAATTTGAGTAATGGCCCATTCAACCAACTCATCATCCGAGGAGTAACCCTAATCAATGGGAATGGCGCACCCCCTATAGGACCCGTCGACATTGTTGTGGAGCAAAATAAAATAACAAATATTGAAGTTGTGGGTTATCCAGGTGTAGAGATTGATCCTAAAAGTAGACCTGAATTAAAGGAAGGTGGTAAGGAACTTATTGCTGACGGAATGTACCTGCTACCTGGTTTTATCGATATGCACGGTCATATTGGTGGTACATCTCAAGGAGCAGAGCCTGACTATGTGTTCAAACTCTGGATGGCACATGGGATAACCACCGTCAGAGAACCCAGTGGAAGAGGACTAGATTTTGCCCTAAAACTCAAGGAGCAGAGTAGAAAAAATGAGATCATCGCGCCAAGAATTATTGCTTATACCGGATTTGGTCATAAAAGTAAATCATTCAATCCATTGAACGACCAGCCTATCAATACTCCGGAACTGGCAAGAGAATGGGTCAGAGCCAATGCCAAAAGAGGCGCTGACGGTGTCAAATTTTTCGGGGCCGAGCCTGAGATCATGAAGGCGGCATTGGAAGAAAATAAAAAGTTAGGATTGGGTTCAGCCTGTCATCACGCTCAAACGAGTGTGGCAAGATGGAACGTATTGCACTCAGCACGAGCTGGACTTACTTCTATGGAACACTGGTATGGTTTACCCGAAGCTTTATTTGAAGACAGAACGGTCCAAAATTATCCGCTGGATTACAATTACAACAATGAGCAGCATCGTTTTGAAGAGGCTGGTAAATTATGGGAACAAGCTGCAAAGCCATATTCGGATCATTGGAATGCGGTCATGAATGAATTACTGGAATTGGATTTCACATTAGATCCCACCTTTAATATTTATGAAGCGAGTCGGGACCTCCACAGAGCAAGAAGAGCAGAATGGCATGAAACTTATACCTTACCTTCACTCTGGAAATTTTACCAACCCAGTAAAATATCTCATGGTTCCTACTGGCACTATTGGGGCACTGAACAAGAAATTTCATGGAAAAAAAATTACCAATTATGGATGACCTTTGTCAATGAATATAAAAACAGAGGAGGACGAGTTACGGCCGGTTCAGATTCTGGTTTTATATTTCAGCTTTATGGCTTTGCCTATATCCGCGAATTGGAACTTTTAAGAGAAGCTGGATTTCATCCGCTCGAAGTGATCAGAGCGGCTACCTTAAACGGAGCCGAAGCTTTAGGTATGGACAGCCAAATTGGATCTGTTGAAATTGGAAAAATGGCAGATTTTGTCATCGTCGAAGAAAATCCATTAAAAAACTTTAAGGCACTTTATGGAACCGGCGCAATCAAACTAACCGAAAACAATAAAGTTGTGCGCGTAGGTGGTGTAAAATATACAGTAAAAGACGGCATTATCTATGATGCCAAAGCCTTATTGAAAGATGTGGAAATCATGGTGCAAAATGCCAAGAGTAAAGAACAGTTTGAAATTCGTCAACCTGGAATGGAGAAATAACAGCATAATTCATTTAGTATTAAATTAAGAAAAACCATCCTTTACTCCCCTTCTATGGTTATTTTGTGTTAAATAATTGTTAATATAGTACCTTGTTTTGCATAGTACTGTAACAAATGTGACTTAAGTGTCGTCTATATAGTAGAAACCAATTAAAAATAACAATTATGAAAACTTTTTTAAGCACTCCGACAGAATCCGAATCAAGAAAATATGTTACATTTTCTAATTTCAGAAACACAAAACGAATCAGATGGTCAGAATACAGAAATTTCGGTCATTGATCAAAAATTAAAGTTTAACACTACAAACAAAATACCATGACAACAAATAATAATATATCAACAACGCAGGCCAGAGAGCATTTGTATTTCAGCAATTATAAGTATACAAAAAGAGTTAAATGGTCAGAACACAGACATTATGGATTATAATAACGATACCCCACCTTAGCAAAACCTATTCAAACTTTGAGTAGGTTTTTTTTTGCGCTTAATTGGTTTTTCTTAGCTCTATTCCACTCATTTTAAATTTATTATCTATATTTAATGGTATAAACCAAATTATAATCATCATGACTGAATCAAAAAACAAACCGTCCACATCATTTTGGATCATCGGTATTGTAGCGCTCATTTGGAATTTAATGGGTGTTTTCGCTTATTTACAAGAGGCCTATATGACTGCAGAAGATCTTGCAGCCTTACCCATTGAAGAACAAGCTCTTTATGAAAATATCCCTGCCTGGGTGACCGCAGCTTTTGCTCTTGCTGTATTTGGTGGAGCACTGGCATGTATCTTACTTTTACTTAGAAAAAAACTTGCCACATTTGTCTTTATAATTTCTTTTGTTAGTATTCTGGCTCAGATGACCTATAATCTATTGATGAGCAAAGCCATGGAAGTCTATGGCCCTGGGGGTATGATTATGCCTATAATGGTAATTGTAATTGGAGCTTACCTTATATGGTATTCGAAAAAAATGGATGCACAAGGCATATTGACTTGAGCTACAAATTAGTTATTTATCATCTAAGCTTATTCATTTTGGATAAGCTTTTTTTATGACTTTAAATTGTGT
>CBDULU010000154.1:0-5545 GCA_965368155.1 uncultured Flavobacteriaceae bacterium | reverse complement strand
CTACAAAATAAGCAATCACTTTTAAAGCCGTAAACAGACTTAATACCCTTCTGAATTGCTGAAATAAATCAAAATGACCTACCGCCCGCAGATCTTCCGGATGTATTTTATGATTCTTTTTGACCAAATCAAATATCTGTTCTTTTATATCAGTAATTGGAGTACCATCCATAGCAGTTATCGCCATCCAACCCACTTTATCTCCTCTGTTAAAGGCCTGAGAAAATGCAGTAAAGGGTACAAATATTTGCTTCGATTCCTCCTCACTATCACCTCCTGAAGTTTTCTTTTCATAGGTTCCAATCACCATAAAATTAACACCGTTGATCTTGATATATGTACCCAGCACTTCTTCGCCTATATCATACAAACTTTTTTGTACTCCTTGACCAATTATAGCTACTTTTCTATTGTTGTCTATATCGTTATAATTGATAAATCGGCCCTCTGTGATGTCCATAGGCTCTTGTTTGATGATCTCGGGATAGTCACCATATACATCAAATCCACCTGTCTTTAAACCTCTGATCACATTCGAACCACCACGATAACCTCCTAAACGATTTCTGGGCGAAACATACCTTAGATTGTCAACATTGTTTGTTATATCTCTTACATCGTTTAAATCATAGCTAAAACGTCTTCCCTTAGGCATTCCCTGATAAGATTTAGTAGCGGTTTGGGTCCACATAAACATGGTATTGGTAGCAATATCACCAAAATCCGCGCGTATACCATTTTCTAGCCCCTTTCCCGCAGCTAATAATAATATTAAAATGAAAATACCCCAAAAAACACCGAAAGCAGTCAATAAGGTCCTTATCCAATTACTGGTAAGGACTTCTATAATTTCATTCCATTTATCTCTGTTAAACATGGTAAGTCATTTATTCGTCTCTTAAGGCTTCAATGGGCTGAATACTTGCGGCTCTCCATGCAGGAAAGAACCCTGCTACCGCTCCTGCTACAATCAAAACAATCACCATGGTAAAGGCAATTGAAAAATTAACTGAAGGGTTCAAGACATAATCTACTTCTACATGAGGTCCAACAATTTCAAGCAGCCCCATACTTAAAATGAGCCCTGCAAATCCAGAAACAGCAGTCACAAATATGGCTTCCTGCAGAATCATACCAACAATAGACCATGGTTGCGCCCCTAAAGCCTTTCTTATACCTATCTCCCTTGTTCTGTCCTTTACAATGATCAACATAATATTACTCACCCCAACAACTCCTGCTATAATGGTACAAATTCCCACAAACCAGAAAAAGAAGGCAATATTATCTGTAAGGGTATAAAACCTCTTTGCTTCATCTAGGGCATTATGCACGTTGATGGCACTATTGTCATCGGGCGAAACCATATGCGCTTCCTGAAGATAAGATTTAAGTTCAGCAGCAAATTCATTAGATACCCTCACTGCTTCATCAAAACTTTTTTCAGGCTTCAGGGTAAATGCAAGGTTATCCATTCTATCATACCTATTAAATACGCTTTGAGCCGTTGAAAACGGTACAAAAACCCGATCTTCTTCTCTTTCTCCACCGGCATCACTGAAGACACCTATGACTTTAAAATTAATCCCTGATATTCGCACATATTCATTAATCGGATCTTCTACACCTTTTAAAAGTTCTTGCTGCACTTTTTGACTTATAACGATCACTTTACTCTTTTGGGCCAGGTCCATTTCATCTATAAACCTCCCAGAAATCATACTTTGATTCTCAATAAACTGATAATGAGGGTAAACACCCTGAATCCCATATGAAACTGATTCTTTTTTATAATCTATCGTTGTTCCCCAGGCTACTCTGACAAGACCAGACTTATATTCTAGTTTATCGGCATATGATTCATTAAGTTGATCAAAATTCTCATTTTTCATTCGAATTCTTCTCCCTGGATTGAGTCCTTTATATTCCTTGGTTGTTGTTTGCGTCCATACCCAGATTCGATTCGTGGCATCAGCTTCAAATTCTTTACGAATACCATTTTCCATGCCTCTTCCAAAACCAAGAAGGACCACGAGTATAAAAATACCTGACGCCACTGATAAACCGGTAAGGAAGGTTCTTAACTTATTCTTTCTTATCGTTTCAAAAATTTCTTGCCAGCGATCTATATCAAACATAGAGACGTGTTTTTAAAGGTCAGAAACAACCTCTTTGACTAATAGACGCAAAAACCTAGACTTTTGTTACACTTTAATTTTTAAATTTCTCAACCAAGTCAGAATTACCAAAAAAAAACTCAATAAAGTATAAAAACTGAAAAGATAAAACGCAAAAATAGCGTGTTAGGACATTTAAAATTATATCTCGAAAAACAATGTTCTACATAAAAAAACAGCTCCTTGTCAAAACTGAGCTTATTCTCACAAATCTGTTCATTTTTCGAATATAAACGAATATTCTATTACGAAAACGATGTTGAATATTGATATTTCAAAAATATTATAGAAAAATTATTAAAGTGACAATTGTCATGGTCTGCTTTTTCATTTGATGTTAATTTTATAGTAATATTAAATTTAACCGTCATGTTAGCTAAAAAATCCCAAAAAGCAGAAATTGGAGCCTACAGCAAAATTTTTTTTCAGCTAGGCTTACTGTTGTCATTAGTTATCATCTACATTGCTATAGAATGGAGAACTTTTGATCGAACTATAAGCGAATTAAGCGCTATGAATATTCAGGAAGAAGAAATAATTGACATTCCTATTACCGAAAGAATTCTTGAAGTAAAACCTCCACCTCCTCCACCTCCTGCTCCAGAAGTTATTGAAATTGTTGCTGATGAACAGGATATTGAAGAGACTGTTCTTGAATCGACTGAAACAGATGAATCAGAATATGTTGAAGTGATTGAGATGGATGATATTGATGAAGTAGTTGAAGAAGAAAGAGTTGAAGAAGACATTCCTTTTGCCATCATTGAAGACCCTCCTGTATTTCCTGGCTGTAAAGGCACCAAAGAACAAAAGAAAAAATGCATGCAGGAAAAGATTACCCAGCACATCAGTAGAAATTACAATACCGGATTGTCTCAAGACCTAGGTTTATCACCTGGTAAAAAGAAAGTATATGTGATTTTCAAGATTGACAAAACCGGTAAAATATCTAACGCAAGGGCCAGAGGACCACATAAAAGACTAGAAAAAGAAGCCTTGAGAGTTGTTAATTTGCTTCCGCAATTAACTCCTGGTAAACAAAGAGGTATGCCTGTAGGTGTGTCCTATACGTTACCAATCACGTTACATGTTCAAATTTGATTTCATTTAATTTTAATAGAGCTAGATTAAGTTTTTTAGTAAAAAAGGGGTTGACAATTGTCAACCCCTATTTTTTGTTTCTTTTGGAATACATTTAAAAAGAAAATTTATAACCATTCTTTGACATAAGGTGTCGTATCTATTTCAAATAATTGCCTTAAATTTGTGCCTTAATTAACTACCAATGAAGAATTTATTCGTTTTGCTTGTATTTTATATGGGAGCTGTTTGGATAACAAAAGGTCAGGAAATCATTCCATTCCCTGATCTAAGCGAAAGTCATATCGCTGTTTACAATCAAGTTGAAACAATTGATAATCATAATTACAGTCTCTATACAAAGGATTACCAAGATGCCTTAACAAAAATGGATCTTGAAATTGAAACTGTTGCCAACCTGATAGTAAAAGAATCAAACAAGGATCAAAGAAAAGTGCTGGAATCGCAAAAAGCTGACCTTGTAAAGAAAAGAGTACTGCTGCTTAAGGAGGCTGAACTGCTTGAAGATCTGAATAAATTCTATTGATCATCATCACTAATATTCATAGGTAAGTCGTTTTTAACGATCAGCAATTGCTTTCTTCCTAATTTTCAAGAATTAGATGGATTCTTGGCATTATAGAATCATAATCCCTGGTTTTCTTAACAATTGTTTAACCTCATCCGACAACCTCTGTCGTATACCAATCCTATTTTGTATGGTATTTTTACTACATAATTAAAACATGTGTAGGATGCAAAAATTAATGAATCTCATAGAACAGGTAAGATTTGCCGAATTAGAGAAAATCGACAGACTGAGTAAGGCTCAGGAAGTATATCTCAATAAGAAAGATCAATTCAATCAGGAAACTACAAACTAAGAATACTGATTGAACATTCAGGCAAACTGAAAGATAATTTCCCATTGTAATCATGTCAATTTAGTTTAATCTTGAGTAAACACATTTTGACAAGCCTCAATGAGCACAAGCTGGTTGAGGTTTTATTTATGGATTTTATCCTTAGAAAAGAATCACTTAATTATGGTGACTTCAGGCATCCAAATATCTTCGGGTTGCAGATCACATTGCTCGATCATATCGAGACAATATTCCAACCTCCCCAAATCATCCGAACCTGTATTATTGGTGCCAAATGTAAATTTTACTCCAGCGTCTTTGGCTCTTTGAATAAATCGAGCGCTGGGTATCTTATACCGGGCACTGATCTCCATGGCTACATGATTACTTTTGAGGACCGAAATAACTTTGTCCATTCGCTGGTCTGTCCATAGTTCATCATATTGGTCCTGAATCTCTTCGGGCAGAAAAGTGGCATTGACATATATGTCTATCGGTTCTTTACCTATAATATTTTCTATTCTATCCACCAGCTGGTCCATAAAATTCTGCGGGTCACCAACCTCAGTTTCTTCTTTGAGCCATAAACGCATTCTTTTGCCATTATCATTGGTCCAGGTCATGGCATCTGTAAACACATAATCAAATTGATCTATGGTTTCTTTAGAAAAGAGTTCCAGCCATTCTCCTCCTTCTGCCTGCATTGCCAAATAAGTTTGAGGTGGCTTTTTATAATCTGCTATAAACTTCTGAAGTGAGTCGTTAGATTCAAAACCCATATTGATCCCACAATTATAAGCGATTCCATAGGTAAATCCATAAATTCTTGCATGCTCCAATGTCTGTTCCATGGTTAATCCCTTCTTTAAATGTGCATGCAGATCCACCAAAGGTATATTGCGTTTAGCAGCAAGTAATAATTTTTCCTGATAGGGCCTGTCACTAAGTGCCTGTCCTAATGAAGGCAAATTATCTGCAAGGGGCTTTACTTGGATATCTTTAAAATACACCTTGCTTTTCGGATCATGACATTGCAGTGCAAAAGTACCGGTGCCTAGTAATCGTTCTTTCATATTTTCAAGTCTCAAGGGATTTTCAGGTTCAGTATAATCAGCAACCAGATCTCCATTGATATAGATTTGAATTGTATTATCCTGAACTATGATATGATAGTCAAACCATTCGTTATCCTGGACCGGAGATTTTGCCAAATTTCGTATACCATATAAACTTCCTGTCATTTTATGCTCCGTGTATTCGTCTTCCGTTTTAAAAACCGAATTGACTATCTGACATTCGTAACCTTTGGATGGCCAACCTTTTTCTTGAAAGGAGGTATGAAAATAGATCCCCGAATTCGAATGATCCATGGTCTTCACTTTTGCCTTAAACTCAAAGTTTTTAAAATTATGGTCTTTGACATCA
>CBDULU010000153.1:0-5562 GCA_965368155.1 uncultured Flavobacteriaceae bacterium | reverse complement strand
TTAAAATCAGGTCCCCATTCGGTTTGAGTTCAACAAATAAATTAGGTGAGAAATATCCAGCCTCATTGCTTGCATTTACAGGCTGGTCATTTTGACCTACATCGCAAGCCAGTACCAGGGCGCCACTAAAAAGGCTAACATTTTTTATAAAAAACCGACGGGATATCAAAGATTTATTTTTCATATTTCATCCGTATTAATAGACGCCTTTTCCATGGAAGCTGCCAAATGAATTGCCTTTCTTATTCTAACATAGGTACCGCATCGACAAATATTACCGCTCATGGCCGAGTCAATATCAGCATCTGTCGGATCAGGCTTATCTTTGAGCAATGCCAGAGCACTCATTACCTGACCTGGCTGACAAAACCCGCATTGGGGAACATTCAGTTCTTCCCAGGCATTTTGAATAGTCGAATTCTCACTGGCAACTCCTTCTATACTGATCATATTTTTATCCTTCACTAAAGAAACTGGCGTTATACACGATCTTATCGCCTTTCCATCAAGAAGTACTGTACACGACCCACAAACACCAAGCCCGCAACCAAATTTCGTTCCTGTTAATCCGAGAACATCTCTTAAAACCCATAAAATGGGCATATCGGATGAAACATCAACCGAATAATCTTTACCATTTACCTTTAAATTGATCATAAATCCTGTTTTGTTTTGATGCTTTGTAAAGTTAGTATTTTTAATTAATTTAGTCAGCTCGCTAATAACTTCTGACTTGAAGTAAAATAATCCCCTAAATATACTAAGCATGCGAAAATTATTCCTCTCTGCACTCTTTATCATCTTTCTTTCTTACAGCCATTTTGCGCAGACCAATCAAGATGAGATTCAGTTAATGCAATCTCTATATGGCATGGAAAAAAGAGATATAGTTGCAGAATATGTAGAGTTAAACGATTCTCAAGAAAAAGAGTTCTGGTCACTGTATGATGAATATGAAATCAAGCGTCAGGAAATTGGTAAAGAACGGTTTAGACTGCTAACAAGTTATGTGAACGACTATGGAGAAGTAAAACCGGAAAATGCTGATAACTTTATGAAGCAGGTGATACCGCTGAGAATCAAATCGGACAAACTGGTAGATAACTATTACAAAAGAGTGAAATCATCAACAGATCCCATTGTAGCCATGCAATTTTATCAGATTGAAAACTATTTATCTGACGCTATTAGAATGGAGTTACTTGAAGAAATTTATATCACTAAAAAACAATAACTAAAACCCAATAACATGAAAAAATTATCTATTTTAATCACAGCCTTTTTAGCCTTTAATGTTTCATTCGCCCAGGATGACACCACTGAAGAAATTGCCATGATGCAAGAGATATTCGGAGCTGAAAAAAAGTCAATTATTGAACAAAACGTGGATCTTTCTGGTGCAGATGGGAATGCTTTTTGGAAACTTTATGATGAATATGAAACTCAACGTCAGGAAATTGGGCAAGCCAAATTGGAATTGTTGCAAAAGTATACAAACAAAAAAGGTGCTTTGACAAATCAACAAGCGAAAGATCTCATGGCAGAAGCGGTACCGCTAAGAACCGCTGAAGATAAGCTGATACTCAATTATACAAAGCGAATTGAAAAAGCCACAAATGCATTGATTTCTGTTCAATTCTATCAAATTGAGCATTATATTTCAGATGGGATCAGATTTTCAATTCTGAATAATATTGATTTCATTCAAGACAAACAATAATTTCGAATAATTCTTATGAAAAATATTTTATTTGTTATTGCTATCGCTTTAGCATTAACTGGAACGGCTTATGCCCAGAAAGTTGAAATTACTCCTCAATACGGTTATCAGGTCGGTGCCAAATACAATTACTACGGGGGTTATTTAAAATTGAAAAGTTCTGACCAATATGGGCTTACTTTTGGTATTAATGCAACAGATGACGTCACCATAGAATTTATGTGGGCACAACAGAATTCCGACGTAAGAATTAAAGATTTTCAGTTTGCTCCACAAGAAACGGAATTGACTGATGTGGTTGTAAATCATTATCAGATTGGTGCCATTCATATGTTTGGCTACAGTGAAGCGAGACCATTTATAGGCCTTTCAGCCGGATGGTCAACTTTTAATCCAGATCTCAATTTATATGATGGCACAACAACTTTTACCCTTGGTGTCAGTGGAGGACTAAAATATTTCTTTACCGATCGTATCGGAATTAGAATTCAATCTCAATTGCTTATGCCAGTAGGTTGGGGTGGAGTTTATGTTGGTGGCGGTGGCGGAGGAGTTACCGCTGGTGGTTCCATCCTGCAATTGAATTTTAGCGGGGGCTTGATCATTGGTCTTGGAAATTAATAATATGCATCATGTTGGCACTATGGTCAATTAAAAAAAAATTAACTCATTTTATATATCTTTACACAAAACAATTTAAACCCCCTTTTTTATGAAAAAACAAAAACTAATCACATTATTCACCATGTGTTTACTGATGGTAGCATCAGTAACCTCACAAAAAAAACCAAACATCCTTGTAATTTGGGGTGATGACATTGGTCAATCCAATATAAGTGCCTATACCATGGGACTTGTAGGATACCAAACCCCAAACATTGACAGGGTTGCCAATGAAGGAATGATTTTTACAGATTATTATTCTGAGCAAAGTTGTACTGCAGGTCGCTCCTCTTTTATAACTGGACAAAGTGTATTGAGAACCGGATTAAGCAAAGTTGGTATGCCAGGTGCCAAAGAAGGTATCAGCGAAAAAGATCCAACCATTGCCGAAATGTTAAAACCTTTGGGTTATGCAACCGGTCAATTTGGAAAGAATCATTTGGGTGACCGAGATGAACATTTACCAACAAATCATGGTTTTGATGAATTTTTTGGAAACCTATACCATTTAAACGCTGAAGAAGAACCTGAATTAAGAGATTATCCAGATCCGGCGAAATATCCGAATTTTAAGAAAAACTTTGGTCCACGAGGAGTAATTCACTCCTATGCTGATGGTAAAATTGAAGATACCGGACCATTGACTAAAAAAAGAATGGAAACTGTAGATGATGAAACTGTTGCGGCAGCTGAAAAATTTATTAGAAATGCTGTTAAATCTGGTAAGCCATTTTTTGTTTGGTGGAACGGAACAAGAATGCATTTTAGAACGCATGTTAAAGATGAGTTAACAGGTATTTCAGGTCAGAATGAATATGGAGATGGTATGGTAGAACACGACATGCACGTTGGGAAATTATTGGACTTATTGGATGAGTTAGGTGTTGCTGATAACACTATTGTTCAATATGGAACAGACAATGGTCCTCACAAAAATACTTGGCCGGATGCTGGTGTTAACCCTTTTAGAGGAGAAAAAAACACCAACTGGGAAGGTGGTTGGAGAACTCCTTCTATGGTGAGATGGCCAGGACAAATTAAGGCTGGATCAGTATCTAACGAAATCATGTCAGGAATGGACTGGTTCCCAACCTATGTTGCTGCCGCTGGAAACACTGATGTAAAGGCAAATTTATTAAAAGGAATTACTGTTAATGGAAGATCTTATAAAACTCATTTAGACGGTTATAACTTTTTGCCATATTTAACGGGTAAAGAAAAAACAGGACCACGTCAAGAGTTATTTTATTTTTCTGATGACGGTGAATTGATGGCCTTGCGTTACAATGATTGGAAAGTAATTTTTATGCAACAAACTTCTCCAGGAACCCTAGACACCTGGTCAAAACCGATGGAAACAACAAGAATCCCATTACTGATCAACTTGAGAAGGGACCCTTATGAGTTTGCATCTATTACTTCAAATACGTATTGGGACTGGTATTTAGACCATGTTTTCTTATTACTTCCTGCTACAGAATATGTAGGGAAATTTATAGCGACATTTAAAGAGTATCCACCTCGAATGAAAGCAGCTAGCTTTAATCTTGGTGATACAATGGATGCCTTACAGGAACCCACAAGCAATTAATTATTCAATCTAAAAGGCAGTTTTTAACTGCCTTTTTATTTATATACCATATGAAACAATTCAGATTAATAAACTTTTTCACTTTGATTCTGTTGGCTAGCATATTGTATTCTTGTAATACTGAAGTGAGACCGAAAGAAGCAAATGATAATGTACAGGATACAAATACAGACCCCCTACCTTCATGGAACGAAGGGCAAACCAAGAGCGCTATTGTCACTTATGTAGCATCGGTTACTACGGCAGATAGCCCTGATTTTATACCTGTTAAAGATCGTATCGCTACTTTTGACAATGATGGAAATCTATGGAGTGAACAACCCGCTTATTTTCAATTGTTCTTTGCCATTGACAGGGTTAAAGCAATGGCTACAGATCATCCTGAATGGGCCACTGAGCAACCCTTTAAAGCCGTCTTGGAAAATGATATGGAGGAATTGGCCAAACAGGGAATACCTGGCTTATTGAAATTGGTCATGGCAACACATGCCGGAAATACCACAGAAGAATTTAAAGCAGATGTTCAGGGATGGATCAAAACAGCCCTGCATCCAACGAAAAAAGTTACTTATGACAAATTGGTATATCAGCCCATGCTTGAATTATTACAATATTTAAGAGCTAATGACTTTAAAACTTATGTAGTATCAGGTGGTGGTGTTGATTTTATGAGAGCATTTGTTACTGAGATTTACGGTATTCCAGAAGAGCAAATCATAGGAAGCCGTATTAAAACCAGCTTTGAATATAATGACGGAAACCCTGTAATTAAGCGTTTACCAGAATTAGAATTCATTGATGACAAAGAAGGCAAACCATTAAACATTCAAAAGCTCATTGGAAAGAAACCTGTTTTCTCATCAGGAAACTCTGATGGGGATCTACAAATGATGCAATGGGCAGCTTCTCATACATATAAAAGTTTTATGCTTTATGTTCATCATACGGATGAAGTAAGAGAATGGGCCTATGACAGAGAATCTCATATCGGAAAACTTGACAAAGGTCTTGATCAGGCTTTAAAAGACGGCTGGACGGTAATCGATATGAAAAATGATTGGAAGGTGATCTATCCGTTTGAAAAATAATGATTTAATGATGTAGTGATGCAATGAGTCATTTAGTCATTGTATCACTGCATTATTATAGATCAGAACGCTTCCATAATTCCAAAATACAAACCCTGATTTCCATCAACACCAATGGCATAGTCCAATCGGATGTTAATCCTTTTTTCAAATGACACCATATAGCGTGCTCCAAGTCCTGCACTAGGCAACCAATTGCGTTCAAAGGATTCTTCTCCATTATCTTCATTCCCCCATACACTTCCAGTTCCTGCAAATAAAACACCTCCCCATCTCTTGTGTATGTTTCGGCGATATTCTGCCTGAAGAGCGACCATATTTCGTCCGCGATATTTACCCCCTGGATAACCTCTTAAATTGTTTCTCGAACCATAAGTTTGGTATCCATCAAAGGGAACATCACCTGTAGCGATACCTCCTGCCATTCCAAATGCGAGAATACCTTTAGCTGAAAGAGGTGTAAAATAAGACGCGTTAAAATCAGTATCTACATAGTCATT
>CBDULU010000152.1:0-5565 GCA_965368155.1 uncultured Flavobacteriaceae bacterium | reverse complement strand
ACGGAAAACACAGGAGACGTTGCCAGTAGTAATTCTACATCCTTGAATATAACGACCCCTTATGAAGGCATTAGCGCCTTTAATCAGACCTTACAGAATGAAGTGGAATTGTATGACGGTCCTGACGCCGACCTTGCAGCAGCCAAAGCTAAAGAAGCAGATCAAGTCATTCTTGTCGTAGGCTATACTTTTGAGGACGAGGGAGAATATATAAATATTAACGGTGATATGGAAGGATCGGCTAAAGCTGGAAAATTGGTCGGTAAAAAAGGAATAGGTGGTGACAGGGAGAGCTTAAAATTGAGACCAGAGGATGAGGCCCTTATTCAAGCGGTTGCTGAGGTAAACAAGGATATAGTGGTCGTTTATGTAGGAGGAAGTGCGATCAATATGAATGCTTGGGAGCCAAACGTGGCTGGAATTGTTTTTGCATGGTATGGGGGAATGGAAGGAGGAACGGCGCTCGCAAATGTGTTGTATGGGAAAGTCAATCCAAGTGGTAAATTACCTTTTTCAATTGCGAGAAACGATTCGGACTATCCTTATTTTAATCCTTATACGCTTAAAATAGATTATGGCTATTATCATGGTTACACCCTTTTTGATAAGAAAAATATTGAGGTGGCTTATCCCTTTGGATATGGTTTGAGTTATACAACTTATACCTATAGTGATCTTCATATGATGGAACCTGAATTGAATAAGGATGGTGTATTGAGAGCCAAGGTGAATGTGACCAATACCGGAAATGTTGCAGGAGAAGAAATAGTGCAGCTTTATGTAGGTTTTAAGAACTCAAGTATTGACCGACCTGTAAAATTACTTCGGGGCTTTGATAAAATAGGTCTTGAACCGGGAGAAACAAAAACTGTTGAGTTAGAAGTTAATATTCAGGATTTGGCCTGGTATGATCCGGAAGTGAAAGAATGGAAAGTTGAGGAAATGGTCTATGAATTGTATGTTGGGCCATCTTCAAAGAAAGAGGAACTCTTGCAACTTGAGTTTACCGTTTTAAATAGTGAATTGTAATAGTTTATTTTGGAAGTCATTTAGGAATTAAAACCAAATCCCTGTTCCAGAAGCTTCTGGTATTTTTCTTTGTCAAAAGAGTACAAATAGGGCGCTTTATGGGCGCCTCCTTCCAATTGCTTTTCATGGCGGTTAAATATACCCAGCTTTAACATCTTTCTCTGAAAATTACCTCGATCTAATTTTTTTTGAAGGATGGACTCATACAATCCCTGTAATTCCTTCATCGTAAATTTTTCAGGTAACAAGGTGATTCCAATAGGTAAATAGTTGATTTGATTTCTGATAAAATCGATGGCAGTTTTTACAATTTCATTATGATCGAAAATAAGATGAGGTAATTCATCCAAAGAGGCCCATTTGATTTTTTCACTTGAAAAATCAGGTTGAGGATCACATTTTTGAATATCGACAAGAGATAAGTAACCTGTGGTTATAAACCTTTGTTTAAACCAGTCTGCCACTTTTCCTGTTACGCCCAAGAATTCCATGTTCTTGACCAAAACGTCCCCGTCGCGTCTTTCTAAATCTCCAAAAGTCTTAAATTGTTCCAGAAATGGCAGTTTTATTCCGGTTCTTTCTTCCAATACCCTGATTGCTGCTCTATCCAAATTTTCTTTCTGAAAAACAAAGCCACCAGGTAAAGCCCAAAGATCTCCTTTAGCCTTCCATTTAAGGATAAGGATTTTTAGTTCTTGTTCTTCAAAACCAATGATGACGCAGTCCACGGATTGCCCGGGAACCAGTTGAGTTAGATCCGACATCATGTTTTCAAGAATTTCTTTACCATTCATGCAACAAATATATAAAAAAAATATTGTGTCATTTGTACACAATAAATTTTTATTATACTTTTGTGTCATTAAAACACATTAAACAATGAGAAAATTTTTCAAGATCAGCGGAATAGTGCTTGCTGCAGTAATCGTTTTATTAATTCTTACGGGTTTTATAGGTTATAGCCGCATGTCAAGTAAGGCAAAAGGCAATTACGCAAAACTTGCAGATAAAGCTCCTGAATTGACCATTGAAGGTATTAAATTCCGAGATCTGAATAAAAATGGAAAGCTCGATGTTTATGAAGATTCCAGATTGTCAGTTGAAGAACGGGTGAATGATCTGGTTTCTCAAATGTCTTTGGAAGAAAAAGCAGGAAGTATGTTTATCACTATGATAGGAATGACACCTGAAGGTAATCCCATAGATAAGCCATTTTTCTCATCAAACCCTTTAGATTTCATGATGGCCACCATGATGCCTTCAAGTTCTGAGATGCTCATAAATAAGAAAATGAACAGTTTCAATATTTTACATGCACACGAGGCAAATATCTTGGCCAGATATAATAATAATTTACAGCTCATTGGAGAAAGAACAAGATTAGGTATTCCCATCACGATAGCCTCTGATCCCAGACATGGTTCAGAACATAATCCAGGAGCAGCATTAAGTACTCCTACCTTTTCTCAATGGCCCACTTCTTTGGGTCTGGCAGCCACTAGAGATACGCTATTGGTAAGGGAATTTGGAAATATTGCCAGACAGGAATATTTGGCAACCGGTATCAGATTGGCATTACATCCGATGGCTGATTTGGCTACTGAACCGAGATGGGGTCGTTCGAACGGTACTTTTGGAGAGGATGCAGAATTATCAGCCATGATGACCAAGGCCTATGTTTTAGGATTTCAAGGAGATTCATTAGGCGCACATAGTGTTGCTTGCATGACCAAACATTTTTCAGGAGGTGGCCCTCAGGAAAAAGGAGAAGATGCTCACTTTCCCTATGGAAAGAATCAGGTGTATCCAGGAGATAATTTTGACTACCACCTGATTCCTTTTGAAAAAGGTGCTTTTCCTGCAAAAACAGCACAGATCATGCCTTATTATGGTATCCCTATAGATCAGACAGATGAAAATGTGGCTTTCGCTTTTAATAAAACCATCATCACAACCATGCTAAGAGAGCAGTATGGCTTTGATGGAGTAATATGTACCGATTGGAATATTATTAATGGCACAAAAATGGGTGACGCAAGAGCTTGGGGTGTGGAAGATCTTAGTCCTTTGGAAAGAACGAAAAAAGTTATTGATGCCGGTTGTGATCAATTTGGAGGCGAAAGCAGCCCTGAATTGATTATCGAATTGGTGAATTCAGGTCAATTAACTGAAGCCAGAATTGACGAGTCGGTAAAACGAATCATGAGAGATAAATTCAGATTGGGCCTTTTTGATGATCCCTATGTAAATGAGGAGGAGGCAAACGATATAGCAGGAAAAGAAGCCTTTAGGGATTTGGGTAGATTAGCTCAGGCAAAATCGACAGTATTGCTAAAGAACGATAATATACTTCCTTTGAAAAAAGGAACCAAGATCTATGCTGAAGGCATGATGGATAGTGAGGTGTTTAGAACGCTTGGAGAACTTGTTTCAAACCCAATGGAAGCCGATGTCATCATAAAAAGGATCGGAACTCCATATGATGAGAGGGATGAGTATTTTCTTGAAAGTTTTTTCCATCAGGGAAGGCTGTATTACAGTGATGAAGAGAAAAAAGAAATTCTTGATTTGATCTCTAAAAAGCCATCTATTGTTGTTGTCAATTTAGATAGAGCCGCCATTTTAACTGATATTTCAGAAGCGAGTGGTGCTTTATTGGCTGATTTTGGACTCTCGGATGAGGTCTTAAATCAATTGCTTTTCGGTGAATTAAGTCCTGAAGGGAAACTTCCATTTGAATTACCTTCCTCATGGGAGGCAGTGGAGAATCAACACGAGGATGTTCCTTATGATTCTAAGGATCCCTTATATGAGTTTGGATACGGTCTCACGTATCAATCCAAGGTAGTCACCATGAATTAAAATAGAATAAGTTGATTAGGTTAAGTTAGATTAGAATGAAAAAATACAGGAAGATCAATTCGACCTGTATTTTTTTTGCCTTTAAACCTAGTTTAATTTGCTGAATTCTAGTAATTTTCCACTTTGTTAGAAGAATAACCTTCAATACTATTATACATGAAAAAAATTACAGCTATATCACTGATATTAATGCTATTAACCTTCTCTTTTGCAGAAGCGCAGCATCAAATTATTCCGGCTCCAAGATCCTATGAAGTGTCAGATGGTGAATTGACGATCAGCCAAGGGCTAGAACTACAGCTATTGTCCGAAAGCGACGAACTTAAGAAGCAGCTTGATTTATTTACTTCCGAGTTTAAAAAAATGGGGATTGATCTTGGTTCGAGCTCTAGTGATGGTTCAGAAATTAAAACATTAAAAATAGGACTTAATGAAACTGCAGAAGACACCTTGGGTGTGGAAGGATATCATTTGGTTATAGAACCGGATGGAATTCTTCTGATGGCAAATTCAACCGCAGGTACGTTTAACGGATTACAGACATTGAAGCAATTGTTTCCGGCAAAAAGAGAAGTCTCTGCTGAAGGCGAAATACTTCCTGTCAAGATTCCATCTTGTATTATTCAAGATGCTCCGAGATTCGGATGGCGTGGTTTGATGCTCGATGTAAGTCGTCATTTCTTTTCGGTGGATGAGATCAAAGCCTACCTCGATCAGATGGCGGAATATAAATTCAATGTTTTTCATTGGCACCTTACGGATGATGAAGGATGGAGAATTGAGATCAAAACATTTCCAAGATTAACCGAAGTAGGGGCCTGGAGAGTTGAAAGACATGGACGTTTTGGTGCCGATAGGGCACAACCTAAGAAATCAGAAAAGGCGAGCTATGGTGGTTTTTATACACAGGAACAGATCAAAGATGTGATTGCCTATGCAGCTGAAAGAAATATCACCATCGTACCAGAAATAGATGTACCTGGGCATGCGATGGCCCTATTAGCTGCCTACCCGCAGTATTCTACTAAGAAAGAGTTTAAGCAAGTCAATCCAGGAGCTAAAATTGCTGACTGGTATGATGATGGGACTTTTAAAATGACGATTGAAAACACCTTAAACCCTGCTGATCCTGCAGTTTATGCATTTTTAGATATGATGTTTGACGAGGTTGCTGCCCTGTTTCCAGGGGAGTATATCCATATGGGAGGTGACGAATGTTATCACGGATATTGGGAAGAAGATCCAAAAACACAGGAGTTTATGGCGAAAAACGGAATCAAGGATGGTAAAGAACTTCAAAGCTATTTCGTGAAACGCGTAGAGAAAATCATTAGTAGCAAAGGAAAAAAAATGATCGGATGGGACGAGATTCTTGAAGGTGGCTTGGCAGATGGAGCAGCGGTAATGAGCTGGAGAGATATGAAAGGGGGAATCGAAGCTGTAGGATTAGGTCATAAAGTAGTCATGACTCCAAAGCAATTTGTTTATCTCGATTATACCCAAGGTGACTATAGTGTAGAAAATAAAATCTATGCGGACCTATCACTTAAAAAAGCCTATAGTTTTGAACCTGTTCCTGACTATGTATTGGATCCGGAATTGATCTTAGGAGGTCAAGGTAACCTTTGGACAGAGGAGGTTCCAAATCTATCATTTGCTTATTATATGACTTAT
>CBDULU010000151.1:0-5589 GCA_965368155.1 uncultured Flavobacteriaceae bacterium | reverse complement strand
TACATTGGGTAGATAAAACCATCTCCACTTCTGATGTTCCTATTCCGAAAGCAATGGCGCCAAAGGCACCGTGAGTAGATGTATGAGAATCTCCACAAACTATTGTAGCACCAGGAAGGGTAATACCATGCTCTGGACCAACAACATGTACGATCCCATTATTTTGATCACCCAAGCCCCAATGAAGAATGTTATATTTTTTCGCATTTCTTTCCAGCGTTTCCAATTGGTTGGCCGAAAGCGGATCTTTAACCGGGAGATGCTGATCTATTGTTGGGGTATTGTGATCGGCTGTAGCGAAAGTTCTTTCAGGAGACATAACACCTATACCTCTGGTTTCAAGTCCTAGAAACGCTACAGGGCTTGTCACTTCGTGAATAAAATGACGATCGATAAAAAACACATCAGGTCCATCCTCAATATTTCTTACTACGTGGGTATCCCAAACTTTATCAAATAATGTTTTACTCATAATTTTTTAAATCTATAAAATTGTAATTTTTGCCTTAAGCAGCTGCAAATTTATTTTTTTAGATCAATCTTTACACTAGATACTTTCATTTTTTTACAATGTCCAAATTGATTTCTTTAAGCCAATCAAAACACAAAAATGAACAAGCCTGGAATCGAACCCTATCTAATTGTGAATTTTAAAAAATAACAATCTAAAAATTACCAATTAATCAAAAGAAAGTTTAATTATTACATATTTTTCATTATTGATTGCCGATATAATGTCTTTATCAAGACACATAGATTTTTTTCTTGCATGGAAATACGATTTTTAAGTAAATTATTATTGTATTTTTAACCTCCAAATGAATTAACCTGTAATCAATCTTGGCCCAAATGAAAATTAAAAACTTCACCTTAATTTTATTGCTTTTCACATCAATTCTAATCTCACAAACACGCCCACCTGAAAGTGAAATCAGCATAAGAAGCAGGGCTGAGAAAATTCACGAATCAGTCATTACCATAGATACGCATAATGATATCAATGTCAGCAATTTTACGGCTGACCAAAATTACACCAGTGATCTCGATACCCAGGTGAATATTCCTAAAATGATCGAGGGAGGGCTTGATGTGTCATGGCTGATAGTCTATACCGGACAGGGTGAACTGAATAAACAAGGTTATAAGAAGGCTTATCAAAATGCAATGGATAAATTTGAAGCTATACATCGTCTGGTTGAGATTTATGCTCCAGATCAAATTGAATTAGCACTTACTGCCAAGGATGTAGTAGATATCCATGCGAAAGGAAAAAAAGTAGTCATGATCGGGGTTGAAAATGCCTACCCAATAGGTGAAGATCTGGATAGAATTGAAGAGTTCTACAAGAAGGGCGCCCGATATATGTCATTGGCCCATAACGGACACAGTCAGTTTTGTGACTCCAATACAGGGGAAGAAAATGGTATATGGTTGCATAATGGATTAAGCGAACTTGGCGAAGAGGCTATAGAAGAAATGAATCGTTTGGGTATAATGATCGATATTTCGCATCCATCCAAAGAAGCGAACATACAGATGATACAGCAATCAAAGGCACCGGTAATCGCTTCTCATTCTTCGGCAAGAAGACTTTGTGACCACAGTAGAAACCTGGATGACGAATTGTTGCAAATGATCAAAAACAATGGTGGCGTGGTTCAAACAGTTGCATTTAGCAGCTATATTGATCTTGACAAACACAATGCCAATACTGAAGCCAGTAAGGAATTATACAAAGAAATTGCCAGTGAGTTAGGAATAACCTATCTGACTTGGGATGACATGAAAAAATTAACGGGAGATGCACTTGAAACTGCCTATAAAAATGATGAAAAGATCATGAAAATTGCTTCAACCAGAAAGCAGGATATCAATGCCAAATACCCATTGGTCAACGTCAGTGATTTTGTAAACCATATTGACTACATGGTCAATAAAATGGGTATAGATCACGTTGGCATAAGTTCAGATTTCGACGGTGGCGGAGGGATTGAAGGCTGGAACGATGCCTCGGAAACTTTTAATGTGACCTATGAGCTCGTTAGACGTGGTTATTCTGAAGAAGATATTGCCAAGTTATGGGGATTAAACCTTCTCAGGGTGATGACAGAAGTTCAAGCGGTGGCCAAGACTTTACAAGCAAAGAAATAGGATTCCAAATGATTTTTTCAGATGAACAAAAACTAAACAAGACCTTTTCCAAATTATCTTTTTATACTTTCAAGATCTTATTTACTCAATATCAGTCTGTTAAAACGAGTTGACTCGATTCTTTTGCTGAAAAAATGTTGGATTCACCATGATCTCCTGATGTGAACTTCATATCGACCCATACCAATCAATTGATGACTATATAACTTATGCTATTGCCTATTATTTAGCTACAACAAAATTAGTCACATAGTTTACCACTCTTAAATTGTGCCGATATTGACTTACTGGAATAAAAGTTAGTTCCAAACTAATTTCACATGTATTCGTTTACAGCTAGGGCGCAAGCGTATGAGATTACTTTCAAAAACCCTTAATTTTCAGGGGTAATCATAATATGCGCATTGTATCTTCCTGGAAACATCAACCAGGGGTGACTCGACTCATTAGGTGCAAGAGGAAGTCCTTTAGTTTCCTGAGTCGCATAAGGAATGTAAACCACATACCTGTACTTCGCATTCTCTATACTGCCTGTCTCTTCATTAAAAAAAGCATTTTCTCCATAGTAAATATGGAGTGTTGCAGGACTTTCAGGAAGCGGCATCTTTCCAGACTTTGCCTCCTTGTTTCTGGTTTCCTCTTTTTCTTCTCTGGATTTCCCTTCAGCTGCCAATTCTCTGCCTCTTGCCATCATGGGTTCCAAACTCTTGTGATAACATACGACCTGGAAACCATCTTTTTGAGGGTCATCCGCGATACATACAAAATCATTGGAGCCTTCTCTCAGCATCATAAACTCTCCAGATTCACTGTAACCATAAACCATTGCTTCTCCCCTTGCTTCTATAGGCGCTGCCATTACAGCTGATGCAATTTGTTGATCCACACTTAGTTTCTGATTAAGAGGAATTTCAAAAAAAGAAGTTTCAGTTGTTGTATCCTTTTCTGGGTTTAGAATTTCATTTTTTTTATACGAAGGCTTTGAACATCCGATGATCAGTATGCTTAATGCCATTAGAAAGGTGTTGGTTTTCATATTTTCTTGTTAAAGTGAGAGGAGCTAAGATAGTGTTTTAAGCATTGTCGTCAAAATCTCCAATCCTTGGAACATCGATTAGAAAAAATTTAAACATGCTGCAGACAATATTCATGGCCAACAATCGTTAATAGATTAATTACGTTCTTAAAATTTAATAAAATTGCTAAAATTATCCTGGATATTTTATTAAGGATAATAATCAAAAAAGTCATAACAAGTAAAATAGCCTTGAGGGGGGCTTTTGATCAAACTAAAAACATTTAATCTAAATGTTCAACTATTGACACTTGCTATGACTTTTTTTTATGCAAACAAGTCAGCTGTCTTTAAAGGCAAATTTCTATATCTCTTTCCGGTAGCATTATATATCGCGTTTACAATTGCAGGGGCGATCACAGGAACTCCCGGTTCACCAATACCGGTTGGAATATCTCCATTTTCAACAATTTCGATATGTACCTTAGGTGCTTCATGAATCCTAAGCATTTGATAATCGTGGTAATTGCTCTGCTGCACTTTACCTTGATCCATACTAATATCTCCATAATAGGCCAGAGACATCCCAAAAATAGCAGCTCCTTCTAATTGAGCTATGACAGTATCTCTATTGACCACAGTACCGCAATCAACCACTGTAAAAACATCATGTACTTTTAGTTTATTTTCAATAACAGAGACCTCTACCACAGTAGCCACATAACTGTAAAAACTGTAATGAACTGCCAGCCCAAGTCCATGTCCTTCCGGTAATTCTCGTCCCCAACCAGCATTCTTACCTGCCTTTTGCAAGACATTTTTAAGCTTGGAGGTATCCATTTTATAGTCATTATCAGATGGATAAATTCGATCAGAGCCTATCATATTCAATCTAAATTCAAGAGGGTCCTTACCAGCTTTAACGGCTAATTCATCAGCAAAAACATTGATAGAGAAGCCGTGAATAATATTATAAACTGACCTTAGCCACCCTATTCTCACATGAGCAACGGCTTCACCATTTTCATATCTGATATTTTTGATCTCATAAGGCATATTGGTCATACCTTGCTGGAATTCAAATCCTGCCCCATGATTTACTCCGGGCATAAATGTGGATGTTATGGATGGATAAGCTGTTCTATGCATCCACCCAGTGACAAGATCATCCTTCAATGAAGCTTTCAAGTACTGAGCACTAATTGCATGATAATAACTGTGTTGAATATCATCCTCTCTTGTCCAAATAACCTGAACAGGAAGTTTGGTCTTTTTAGACAAAGCCACTGCTTCCAACACAAAATCAGGTTTGGATTTTCTGCCAAAGCCTCCTCCGAGAAAAGTGACATGAACGGTGACCTTATCAATATCAATGCCTAAAAAATCACTGATTTCCTGTCTTGTTGTTTGCGGGGCCTGCACTGGTGCCCACACTTCACAAGTTCCTTCTTGAACATGTGCAGTGGCATTGGGAGCTTCCATGGGTGCATGAACTAGATGTGGTAACTGATAGGTCGCCTCTACAATTTCATCCGCTTGGTTAAATGCCTTGGATACGGTACCCTCTTCTTTGATCAATTTTGCCCTCTGATGAACATTTGCTGTAATTTTATCCATAAAGTCACTACTGGAATACGTTTCATTTTCCCCAAAATTCCAATCAACTTTTAAAGCCTTTTTTCCTTCAATAGCGGCCCAGCTACTTGACGCGATCACCGCGACACCTCCGAGAGCACCAAATGGTTTTTCTATTCGATCCAGTGCATGCACTGCCTTCACTCCCTGAATTTTTAGGCTGTCACTGTCATCATAAGATATGACACTCCCAAAGGTTACCGGACAACGCGAAATACAGGCATAGACCATATTTTTAAGTCTGATATCAAGGCCGTACTTTGGTATTCCTTTCACAAAATCACCGGCATCAACACTTTTAAGCCCCTTCCCTATATAAATAAACTCATCAGGAGATTTAAGAACGGGATCCTTGGGGATTTCCATCAAGGCTGCTTTTGCAACCAGGTCGCCATAAAATATTTTCTCACCCGAATCAGTATTTATGATATGATGTAATTCACTCTTGCAGAGCCCTGTAGAAATCCCCCACTGCTCAGCCGCTGCCGAAATGAGCATCGCTCTGGCCATGGCACCCATTTTTCTCATCGGCTCATAAATAGTTCTAATACTTCTTGAACCGTCTGTATTCTGGTTGCCATAGGCATCATCACCAGGGGCTTGTTTAACCGTTACTCTTGACCAATCAGCATCCATTTCATCTGCGATCACAGAGGTCAAAGAAGTCCTGACTCCCTGACCCATCTCACTTCTTGACGCCGTTAAAATCAGGTCCCCATTCGGTTTGAGTTCAACAAATAAATTAGGTGAGAAATGCCCATCCGCATTGCTGGTATTTACAGGCTTGT
>CBDULU010000150.1:0-5590 GCA_965368155.1 uncultured Flavobacteriaceae bacterium | reverse complement strand
CAACCGTATTATTGGGTAAAATGGCTTGCGTGGGACAGGCATCGATACACTGGGTACAGGTGCCACAATGGTCTGATTTAAAAGGTGAGTCATAGATAAGCTCCATATCGAGGATGATCTCCGCTAAGAAAAAAAAGGAGCCTCTGGATTTGTTGATCAGCAGCGAATTTTTACCAAGCCATCCTAAACCACTTTTTTGGGCCCAGGTCCTTTCCATAATAGGAGCAGAATCAGTGAACACCCTGGCGTTGAATTTACCCATGATCTGTTGCATGGAATCAACCATTTCATTTAATTTTTTTTTGATAACGAGATGGTAATCTTCACCATAAGCATATTTGGAAATTTGATAACTGCTTTCATTTTGTATTGCTTCAGGATAATAATTATACAATAATGAAATAACGCTTTTGGCACCAGGCACAAGCAATCTAGGGTCAAGGCGCTTGTCAAAATGATTTTCCATATAGCGCATTTCACCGTGAAAACTATTTTGCAACCAAGCTTCGAGTCGCGGAGCTTCTGCTTCAAGGAATGTTGCTTTTGATATTCCACAAGCATCAAAACCCAGACGCCTTGCTTCATTTTTTATCCAGTTGCTATTTTTTTCTTTTTTTGCCAACTTCTCAGGTACGTTCTTATGAGGGCTAAAATACAATTTTGTTCATAGCTACATTTTTGGCCGGAAATTGGTGTGGAAATTGACATGAGCTATTTCTCTGAAGACATTTATTTTCAGATCTCAGGATATAGCTATTTGATTTTTGAGGGACTTATTCCGAATCTATTTTGAAAACATTTTGAAAAATAGGAAGGATTGTTAAAGCCAACGCCAAGTGCGATTGCTGAAATATTAGAATCCCCCAGTTTAATAAGATTCATGGCTTTGTCTAGTCGTTGGTCCCGGATAAAGTGATTGGGAGAAACCCCGGTTAAGGATTTTATTTTTCTATATAATTGGGCTCTGGATACAGCCATTTCACGACTGAGTAGATCAACGCTCAAAGTTTCTTTCTCCAGATTGTTGCGAATAAATCCATAAAGAGAGATCAAAAAACCAATATCTTGAGACTCAACTATTCGAAAGCCATTATTTTCGACTATTTGATCCTCTACATTCGATAATTGAGCAAAAAATCGGGAAGTATTGATTTCAGATACACGGGCTATATTGCAGAGTATTTCAGCTAAATCCACTGCCTCTTCAAAAAAGCCCTGATCCTCTGTCACGGGCTGTCCTACACAAAGCCCCATCTTGAAATCAATTGATTTGGATTTGCCTTTAGCACCCAGTATGTGTTGTCGCAGGTCGAGGCTGCAGTTGAGAGCCGCCTCAGGCGTTCTGAATATTCCAATAAAAGTGTCATCTTCAGGCTGATTGATGTCTCTGCCATGATATTTTTCAACAATTCCAATACATTCCAGTTTTAATTGGTCAGCTGTTTTGTTGCTATTCTTTTTTGGGCTTGGCAAGGAAAATGGCCTTATGAATTCAAGAGTCATGATAAAACGATAGACATTATCAAATTCTCCATTGAAATGTCTGACAAGACCATGATCAATTTTCTGGTTATCTCCTAAAAACAAATCATACATCCCGCCTTTTACTTCAACAAGATTACAGGCTTCTATGCCATTTGCTTCTCTATGAGTGGCTTGACAAGCTTCTTTACTAGGACCTTCGATCAGGCAATAGGCCTTGCCTTCTTTTTCATTGATCCAATATTGGAGATACCTTACTTTGTATTTTTCCTGAACGGAAACATCTCTTAAGTGAGCTTTTTCAGCGTCTTCAATATTGACCTCAGGCAGATCGTGAAAATCCATGTAAATTGGCATCTGATTTTTTTTGGGAAGTCTAATATACAAAAAAACTTTTTTTCCCAATATTTCACGGGTCTAAAGTTTTGGTTATTAGCGGTATAGTTATTTAAAAAGTTAAATAGGGTTTTAAAAGATTTTAAAAAAGGCTTTAAAATAATTCTGCCTGTGATGGTCCTTTGGTCCTCCCTAAATGCTTATAAGCTAATTCAGTGACTTCTCTGCCTCGCGGGGTTCTCATGATAAATCCTTCCTGGATCAAAAATGGCTCATACACCTCTTCTATGGTTTCAGCATTTTCTCCCACTGCAGTAGCCAGTGTACTAATACCTACCGGCCCTCCTTTAAATTTATCTATAATAGTAGTCAGGATCTTATTGTCCATCTCGTCAAGCCCATGTTGGTCAACATTAAGGGCATTGAGCGCGTATTTAGCGATGGCAATATCAATGTTGCCATCACCTTTGATTTGTGCAAAATCACGAACCCGTCTTAAAAGTGCGTTGGCTATTCTTGGCGTACCCCTGCTTCTTCCTGCAATTTCAATAGCCGCTTCCATAGAATTTGCAACGTGTAAAATCTTGGAACTCCGTTGGATGATATGCGTCAGCAATTCAGTGCTGTAGTATTGAAGTCGGCTGCTAATGCCGAATCTTGCCCTCATTGGAGCCGTCAAAAGACCTGACCGTGTTGTAGCGCCTATTAGCGTGAATGGTTCCAGATTGATCTGTACACTTCTTGCATTCGGACCCGATTCGATCATGATATCGATCTTGTAATCTTCCATGGCCGAATAAAGATATTCCTCAATTACCGGACTGAGCCGATGGATTTCATCTATAAATAACACGTCTCTTTCTCCAAGATTTGTTAATAATCCGGCAAGGTCACCTGGTTTATCCAAAACAGGGCCAGAGGTAACTTTAATATTGGCCTGTAATTCATTGGCAATGATGTGTGCAAGTGTTGTTTTTCCAAGGCCAGGAGGTCCGTGAAAAAGGGTGTGATCGAGTGCTTCTTCCCTTTGGTTCGCAGCTTCCACAAAAATTTTTAAATTCTCCAGTATCTGATCCTGACCAGCAAAATCATCAAATGATAAAGGCCGAAGCTTTTTTTCCAGATCGAAATCCTCAGGATTCAAATCTTTGTTGGAGGCATCTAAATATTCGTTCATATATGAGAATTAGGAATTAATCCAATCTGCTTATTCTATTTCTATTTCTGTTGCAAGTACAATGGCAGCCGGGTATTCTTTTTTAATGTTTACCATTTCATGATCAGCCTCCAGTCGGGTGCGATAATTACCTATTTGAAGTTTCCATTGAGGGGTGCTGAAAATGATAGATGTAGGAATGTCTGGGAATAATGACGAGAATTCATCTTTTATTTCATAGCACTCTTTTTCACTCCCATAATAGATCTGTATTTTGTATCCTTGAAAGGTTTCCAAAGTTTTGTTGTAATCTTTTTTTTGAGCCACCATTTCGTCAATATGAGCACTTGATTCAATCCGTACCGTCCCTTCCTTGGTTTGCCCAGTTGCATTGAGCTGACAAAGCACCAGAAAAGATAGTAAAATCAACAATCTGTATTTCGATAAATACTCCATAAAATATATTTTTTACAAATCTAAAAGAATATTTTGAGTTAGGTCTTTTTTTTGTTATTTAGAATGATTATAAATTAATATGAACAGTTTATTAATACTTTGTCTATACGTAAGAAAATGTATTTTTGCACAATGTTTTAATATTACATGATTTAAATCATAGAATATCGATATTGGAATATTTTTGCGCTCTATAAAGTGATTTTTAATATAACGTAAACAATGCAAATGAAAATTGTAATGCCCAGCAGTACATTTAAGAAATTCTTAGCCGGCCTTTCTTTCCTTTTTTTACTCTCATTTAGTCTTACTGCACAAGAAAGCGACCCCGCGAACGGGAAGAAGTTATTCAATACCAATTGCGCAGCATGTCATAAATTGGATAAGAAACTCATCGGCCCGCCATTGGGAGGAGTTGCAGATCGAAGGTCAAATGAGTGGCTACAGGCCTGGATCAAGGATAATAACGCCTTAAGGGCTACTGGCGATCAGGATGCTATCGATATTTTCGAAGAGTATAACGGTATGCCGATGACGCCATATCCTCAATTGTCAGAACAAGATATTAATGATATTTTGGCGTATACCAGTGGGGAAACTACTGAAGCCAAAGATGTTGCAGTAGCTACTCAGGAAGTAGATCCTAAGGTAGCTGTTGGTAAAAAAATATTTCAGACAAATTGTGCTTCCTGTCACAAACTTGACAAAAAACTTATTGGACCAGCCCTAGGAGGGATGGCTGACAGAAGAAGTGTTGAGTGGTTAAAGGCTTGGATCAAAGATAACAATGCCTTAAGAGCCAGTGGTGATCAGGATGCCATCGATATTTTTGAAGAATATAATGGTATGCCAATGACGGCTTTCCCACAGTTGACTGATGAAGATATTGAAGCCATAATTGCCTACACAACAGCTGGAGATGTGCAACAAGTGGCTGCTGCCACATCAGGAGAAGTACTTGCGACTCCTAAATCTTCTACTGCATGGATGAGCTATATAGTAGTGTTTGTACTGCTCGGATTGATCATTTGGATTTATGTAGCAAGTAATAACGGATTCCTAAAGATTGCCGCGACTATCTTTGTTTTGATCCTTACAGGTTATATTTTGTTTGATACCCTAATGGATATTGGCATCGATCAGGACTACCAACCCATACAGCCCATTGCATTTTCACATAAAATACACGCTGGTGACAATAAGATAGATTGTCAGTATTGTCATTCATCGGCGAAACATAGTAAAATGTCAGGAATTCCTTCAGTGAATGTTTGTATGAACTGTCACAAGAGTATCTCTGAATATACAGGACCAACAACTTCAGAAAAAGACAAGGCTTTTTATGATGCTGAGATTCAAAAAATTTACGACGCCATAGGATGGGACTCTGAAAACCTAACATACATAGAAAACTACGAGCAAAAACCAATCAAATGGGTAAGGATACATAGTTTACCGGATTTTGCTTATTTCAATCACGCACAACATGTTACAGCAGGTGGCGTGGCTTGTCAAAAATGCCACGGACCGGTGGAGGAAATGGAAGATATGTATCAATTCTCTCCTTTGACAATGGGCTGGTGTTTAGATTGTCATAAGACAACTGCGGTTGACTTGAAAGGTAATGGTTACTATGCTAAGATTCATGAAGAACTGGCCAAGAAGTACGATGTAAATAAGGTTACCATAGCTCAATTAGGTGGTAAGGAATGTGGCAAGTGTCACTACTAGAGTAATGAAAATAGATAAGCTGAACGTTGTTCAGTTTTAAAAAAATAAACAACAAGATTAAATATGGCATCTAACAAGAAATACTGGAAAAGTGTTGAAGAACTAAAAGAAAATAGTTCTATTGTTGAAAAGCTGCAGAAAAGTGAATTTATTGAAGATATTCCTACAACAGAGTTTCTGGGTGATAAAGAGTCCCTGGAAGGTAGTGATACTTCGAGGAGAGACTTTTTAAAATATGTAGGATTTTCCACAGCTGTTGCATCGTTAGCGGCTTGTGAAGGACCGGTAGTGAATTCTATTCCTTATGTAGTGAAGCCTGATGATGTAATTCCTGGAATCGCTGATTATTATGCGTCTTCAATAGCTGATGGTTTTGATTTTGCCGATGTGTTGGTCAAAGTTCGTGAGGGGAGACCTATTAAGATTGAG
>CBDULU010000149.1:0-5616 GCA_965368155.1 uncultured Flavobacteriaceae bacterium | reverse complement strand
AAATCAAAGTGGCACTGGGGAATGTGATGCAAAAATAGATGCAGATTACACCCTTTATCCTAATCCGGTAACAGGTGATGAACTGACTATTACACAAAATGTAGCTGAAGTAAGTACTGTTTATATATTAGACATGTATGCAAGGATTTTATATATTGATGATGGTTTTAATGGTACTAATGATGAGGTACTTATCAATATGTCTGACACTGATATTTATCCGAGTGGCATGTATATTGTAAAAATAGTAAGTCAAGATCAGGTGAAAACCTATAGTATCATTAAAGAATAAACGAATTTAATTCAGCATGGTTAAAAATCATAAGGTATCTTTTGTTTCAGTTTGCGCATTTTTATTGATGTCTTTGACGGTTTTGTCTCAAAGCCAGAAAATAGACAGCTTAAAAAGCATTGTTGAAACAGGAGCAAAAGATACTACAATGGTAGCCACCTTAAATGAGCTGGGTTTAGAATTGTTGAATCAGGGGGATATTGATGAATCGCTAAAATACAGCGAAAAAGCAAGGGACCTTTCAACAGAACTAGGCTATATAAAAGGTAAAGCACTTTCCTTAAAACAGATTGGTAATGCAAATTATTACAAAGGAAATTTTTTAGAAGTTTTTGATTATTGGGGACAATCTTTAGAGAATTTTGAAATTGTTAAAGATTCCATAGGGATTTCTAATATCTTAAGTAATCTGGGAATCATTTATTTCAGTCAGGGCAGTAATGCGAGGGCCATTGATTATCTTCTGAGATCTTTGACAATTGCTGAAAAATTAAACCACCCATTGCGAATAACCACTGCATTGGTTAATATAGCCGGGGTTTATGGCGATAGTCCTCAGGACTGGGATAAAGCATTAAATTATTACGAACAAGCTTACCCTTATTTAAAGGTGATCAATGATCCGGCAAATTCGAAAGCCTATTATTTTGGGGTAGGTGAAATCGAATACTCTAAAGGTAATTATCAAGCTGCTTTGGCATATTTTGAAGAAGGGCTGGAGATTACAAGAAACACGTTGTATTATTCTGAAAACTTATTATTATTAGGTAAGACCAAATTCAAATTGGGAGAGGTGGAAGCATCTCTTTCTCTTTTAAATGAGTGTTATTCAAATGCCGTAGAAGAGGATAACTTAATGGTGAGAGTAAAATGCCTGATAGAATTGGGCATCGTTTATCAAAACAATAACTTTAAAAAAGCGATCAGTGCTTATAGGGAAGCTGAAGATTTAGCTATCGATCAAGACTTAAGTTATGAATTGGCACAAATATATGATGGAATTTCTCAGGCTTATGTAAATAACGGAGATTTTAAAGAGGGATATCAATATCAAGCCAAATACCTGGCACAAAAAGATTCCATATTCAATTTGGAAACCGATGATAAAATGCGAGGGCTTCAATTTGACTTTGATTTGCAGAAAAAGGAGGATGAGATAGGACTATTGGAGAAAGAGTCAGAGATCCAGGAGTTGACTGAAAAACGCCAAAAAAATGTCATCTGGGTAACCGGAATATTTTTGTTTTTGCTGGTTCTTCTTGCGATAAGTTTATTCAGGAGATATAAATTCACAAAAGAAACCAATTTGATCATTGAAAAAGAAAAGGATCGTTCTGATAGCCTCTTGTTAAATATCCTCCCTGAAGAAACCGCTCAGGAACTAAAGGAATTTGGGAAAGTTAAAGCCAAGCGTTTTGATTCGGTTACCGTATTGTTTACAGATTTTGTCGGTTTTACGGCTTATGCACAAAATCTCGAGCCCGAAGAACTGGTGAGTAGCGTAGATTATTATTTTTCTAAGTTTGACGCCATCATGGAGAAGTACGATGTGGAAAAGATAAAAACCATCGGGGATGCTTATATGTGTGTATCCGGTTTACCGGAGCCCGGAGAAAACGATGCGTTAAGAGCGGTTCAGGCTGCTTTTGAGATCGTTGAATTTATCGAAGAGTCTAAGAAAACAAAGATGACTGACCTAACGCAGTTTGATATTAGAATTGGTATCAATACCGGCCCTATTGTTGCGGGAGTCGTTGGCACCAAAAAATTTGCCTATGATATTTGGGGAGATACAGTAAATGTGGCTTCGCGGATGGAATCAAAATCAGAGGCGGGTAAGATCAATGTTTCTGAAAGTACTTACGAGCTCATCAAAGACCATTACGATTGCGAATTTCGCGGAGAAATTGATGTAAAGAACAAGGGAATGATGAAAATGTTTTTTGTAAATGCTAAGAAGAAGGTTGAGCAAACTTGAATTATTCTTTAGCTGCCGTGCACAACCTTCAATCAATAGCTTTTATTGACTAAGTCCAGCATTGATATGTATGTGTTGTTGATCGATATTTAAGTAAATAATAATGGCACTAAAAGAAGTAAACCAACCAAAATGTTCGATATATAATGCCAGGGGTTATAGGGCGGAACATCAATAATTTTTGATATGTTCTTCTGATCCTCAACAACAATAGTCATAGTTGTGTCTATCTTGGTAACCAAAGTATTAACATCTGAAGCGTAATTGATCGTATAAGTTCCGTAAGGAAGGTGGTCAATAGTGACTGATTTAATAAATTTTTTATTGACGATAAGACTATCGTTAATGGTAATAAAAGTTCTGCTGGTTGGCTTAATGGGTTTTAGAAATATTTGTGCATTTGCATTTGAGTCTGACTTGTAAGGTATGACCAATTGACGTGCACAGGAGCTACATATCATTAAGGTCATTAGTAGAATTATGTATTTGCGATATGTAATTATTTTACTCATGTTAGAAGATAGGCCTTGAAGTATAAATTTCCAGCATATTGAATATGTATGCAATGAGATAAGTCAATAGATTGATTGACTTCGATCAGGTATCCGTTTGATAAAAAAACAGACAAGCTCGGACAGTTTTTAGCGCCTTTAGTCCTAAATGACTTGAGCTATTTTCATAAATTCTCTATTTTCAATTTTTAAAAATTAATCACTAAATCAATATAGATGAAATCAGCAGTTATAACAGGAGCAAATAGAGGTATTGGACTAGATACAGCTTTAGCCTTTGCAAGAAATGGGTACAAGGTATATGCTACCATGAGAAACCCACAAGGAGCAACAGTTTTGCAAAAGATCAATGAAGATGAATCACTTGGTATAATGATGATGGCCATGGATGTGAATTCTGATGAATCAGTGCAAAATTGTATGGATCAAATTCATAAAGAGAATGGGGCTGTAGATGTTATTGTCAATAATGCAGGTATAGAAAGACACGGAGCCATTGAGGAAATGGATCTCTCTGTTTTTAAAGAGGTCATGGAAACAAACTATTTTGGTGTTATCAGATGTGTTAAAGCCGTATTGCCATTAATGAGAGAGAAAAAAAGAGGATGTATTCTCAACGTAGCATCAGTTTCCGGAAAGATCTCAAGTTCTCCACTCGCACCCTACTCAGCATCAAAATTTGCGCTTGAGGCCTTTAGTGAGGCACTGGCTCAGGAGGTAAAGTCTTTTGACATAAGAGTGGGCATCATAGAGCCTGGAATTATCAATACGGATATGGCCAATGACATACAACACGCTTCACCTAATTCCTTATATCCTCAGTCGTTTAGATTTGGGGGAATGTTCAGGGCTTCCTTGGAACATCCTACTTCGCCAACCTTGGTGGCCGACACAATACTTGATGTCGCTGAAAGTGGAACTTGGAAGTTAAGACATCCGGTGGGTCCTGACGCCCAACCTTTCCTTGATTGGAGAGCTTCAATGGATGACGAACAATGGGTAGACTGGAATGCTGCTTCTGATGAAGAGTGGTATAATGCCGTTCAAGAAAGCTTTGGACTAGATGCAAGAGCCAAAGTAAAATAATGTAGAAGTTGTAATTTCTCAAATAAAATTTAATCAAGAAATCTGCTGGCTGATCTAAGGCTGGCAGATTTTTTACGTATTTTGATTACAGCGAGCAAAGAATGTGTTATTTAGAATAGTTGCTATTTTATGCTAAAAGCCTTATCGCAAATCTATTGTTTAGACTCCTGAATGAATTGAATGATCTTTTTTCGTATTCAGATGGAACATCTCTTTTTTTATACTGATTTTCCTTGGAGATTCTTCATCTTGCTTATTGAGAAATTTAAATCGAAAATCAACTAAAAGAGATCCTAAAAGGTAACCGATGAGGAAAAACATAGCTGAAATGACCACAATAAGAAGCATTTGGTTCCAGAAATAATCAAATTTTATTTCTAATTCCCTACTATTGTGGATCAAACCAAATTCATCCAGCGTTAGAAAGGGAAATCTAAAATATTCAATCAATGCCGTTTCCATTTCATCAAAGTTGAGCAGCATAAATCGAATGGATGCAATAGAGTAGGCGACTATGGCTATTCCAAAACCTATCATAAGCGAATAGATTTTTCTATAAGACAAACGCATGGTATCCGTTATACCCAGATTTGCAAGATCACTTTTTCCAAAAATCCATTTTTTTACACTGAAAACAGATCTATATTTTTTCACATAAATAGAGGAATAATAAATCCATAAATAGATCAAAGTGAGGGGGGTAATAACGGCGAGTAAAGTGGTTAACCATAAAAGGATAAAAGTAACATAGTCTGCTACAGATTTATCCTTAGGTTGACGTATTTGATCATTTCCGGTTTGAAGTATAATAAATTGAAATACTGATATTTTGTTAGGAATGTTTAAGCTGGAGGGAAGTGCAAACGAACTGATCTGTGGGGCGATCCTGGCTTGAGAACAAACGGGAACCGGATTTAGGTAAATAAGAAAAAATATGATGAGTGTCCACTTCATACCATTGGTTTTATAAACCTGAAGTTACTATGAATCAATGGAAGCAACAAATCAAGTAGGACCAAAGGCTTGATTTTCTTAACCAAGGGGTGTGTTTCCTTATCGAAGGGACTATATAAATAATTTGGAGCTCCATGATAGGTCTTAAATTCGGATCTTCATGTTCAATTCATATCAAAGAAATGTATTTGGAATGATCATAAGAAGACAGATGTATTTGTCCTTTGCACCTTGTAATTTTAGGTTTAAAATATTTTATTAATTGTTGATCATTAGGAGAGAAACTCATTATCGTTTTGTCAAAAAAATGTAACTTTAAGATGCCATGCTTGATTTGAATTTTTTAAAGATGTCATTCTTATAAATTAAAAATTCTATATGTGTAGATTTATCGCTTATATCGGAAAACCAATTTTTGCAGACGAGTTACTTTTAAAACCTAAGAACTCCTTGATGAAGCAAAGTTATCATGCCCTTGAGGCAGAAATGACGGTTAACGGAGATGGTTTTGGAATTGGCTGGTATAACCATTATCGCAGAAAGGAGCCGGCATTGTTCAGATCTATAAGACCTGCATGGAATGATGAAAATCTATCTTATAATGCGTCAATGATCAAAACAAATTGCCTTCTGGCGCATATCAGGGCTGCCACCCAAGGGGGTGTTTCAATTCAAAACAGCCACCCTTTTCAATACAAGGAATTTCTAATGATGCAAAATGGCGGTATCAATGAATTTGGTAAAATTAAAAGAAAGTTGATCAACCGCTTGGACGATGACATATTTCAATGGAT
>CBDULU010000148.1:0-5619 GCA_965368155.1 uncultured Flavobacteriaceae bacterium | reverse complement strand
TAGATAGCAGAGGGAAAGATTTTGGAGAAATATAAGGCAGCATTAGAGAGGCAAAGAAAAGCAATGCCACAATATTGTTTAGAAAAAATACAATTTTATTTAAAAAAGATAAATTTTTCAAGAGGGGAATGGTTATAATTATTTTTTACCTGCTTTGAACAGATAGTCCTTTTCTTCTTTGGTTAGGGTATCATATCCCGATTTACTTATCTTATCGAGAATGCTATCTATTCTCGCTTGTTCTTCTGATTTTGTTTCTTTCCTGTGGTAGGTAGTTTTCTTTGCACTTTTATACACTGTTTTTAAAGGCCTTTTTTCCTTTTTTGTCATAGTTCCGGTGATCCATGTGATCAGTCCAGTTCCCTGATTCAGATATGTAGTCATGACAAAGCCAAGAAGAGAACCTCCGAGATGGGCTAAATGTCCTCCAGCGTTACCGGATGGAATTTGTACCACATCCAATACCACCAACACAACAGCAATATACAACAATTTGATGTTTCCTATAAATCTAAATTGAAGAGAATAATGAGGGATATGACTCGAAATACCAATGACAATAGCCATTACACCTGCTGAAGCGCCTACTAAAAGTGAGGCCTGAGTTTTTAGACCTGGTAGATAGTTATAGGATAACATATAAATGAATCCTCCGGAAATGATCCCTAATAAAAGGTAAACCAGGAACTGTTTGGAATTAAAAAAATCAATAAACAGATTTCCAAAATAATAGAGGACCAGCATATTAAAAAGTATATGGAAGAATCCCAAATGAAGAAAACCGTAGGTGATTATGGTCCAGGGTCTGAACAATAACAATCCAAAATCCGGCTGCAACGAGAACCAGTTCACTATGAAATTGCCATCTATTTGAAACAAGAAGGCGAACGTATTGAACAAATAAGTCAAAATAAAAATAGCTACATTGAGCATAATGATTCTTTCGACGATGCTTCGGGAAAGAAAATTGTGGTAAAGGTTTGTCATCCAATTCATAATTCTCCGTATGTTAGTTCCATCGTTTGAATTGATTCTTCTCCCAGTATTTCATCATGATAAAGCCTATAATGGCCCCACCTACATGGGCGAAATGCGCTATACCACCGCCGAAAATTGAAAACCCTGTAACTCCTGAAAAAAGATCAAGGCCTATCAAAACAGGGATAAAGTATTTCGCTGCAATGGGCACTGGTAAAAAGATCAAGGCGAGTTTTGCATTAGGAAAACTCATTCCAAAAGCCACTAAGACTCCATAAATAGCGCCTGAAGCACCTACCGCAGGAGTGTTATAGATCTGATATATGTCAGACAATTTTTTTTCTGGTATCTGGTCTAAAATTCCAGAATTATACCTTCCTGATTCAAGTAGGTTTTGAATATCTCCGGCTTGAAGACCAGCTCCGATCAAATCATTATAAATACTGTTGAACTGAAAATAGTTTACCCCAGTATAAATAAGACCGGCTCCTATGCCTGCAGAGAAGTAAAAGAACAAAAATTTATTTCTTCCCCACATTTGTTCAAGTGGTGAACCGAATGCCCAAAGCGCATACATATTGAATAAGATATGCATAAATCCTCCATGCATAAACATATGGGATACGAATTGCCAAAAACCGAAATGATCATTCTGCGGGAAATATAAGGCCAGCCAATTCCCTAAGTTCAATCCCAAAAAGGAACTTGCTGCAAAAAAAATAACATTTAATATGATCAAATGTTTAATGGCTTCTGTCAATTTGCCCATTAGCTTTATGAATTAAATTTTTCTTCCAAGTCTTGTAAAGACAGGGTTACATATGTTTGCTTACCAAAAGGTGAATAATTTGGCTCCTTACAAGAAAACAACTTATTTAAAATATTTTCTTGTTCTTTATTATTTAATGGGGTTCCGGCTTTGATAGCAAGACTTTTTGCCAAACTCTTGGTAATTAGATCTATCTGGCTAAAACTAGATTCAGGAACCTCATTTTTGAAATTCTCAATTAAAGATTCCAAAACACCAATAACTTCTTTTTCAGCTATAGTTGTTGGAATCGAATCTAAGACCAATGCTTCCTCCTGTATCTCTGAAATATGAAACCCGGCACTATTTAGATCCTGTTCTATCTGTTTGACAATAATGATGTCATTTTTGCTGATATTGATCTTGAGTGGGAATAATAATTGCTGATGACCAATGCCCTCCATGGTTACTTTCGTCAGGTACTCTTCATAAAGTATTCTTTGATGTGCGGCGTTCTGATCAATCAAAACCATACCAGATTTGATCGAACTCGCAATATATTTTAATTGAACCTGAAAGGTTTTCAAAGCAGCAGCCTCCTGAGCTTCCTCAAATAACTCCTGAGTAACATTGTCCATATCAACACTGATATTGTCGATCAATTCTTTTTCAGGATGGTCACTCACGTATAAGGCCTCCCATTGAAGATTCTGGGACTCTCTTTGTTGCTTAGCCTTTGTATATCGTTCCGTCTTAAACGGATTAAAATCCTGATCTACCTCAATACTTGGAGTGCTCACATAGGCCTTGTCTTTATAAGCGTAAGGAGTATCTAAGGTGGCATCCCGATCAAAATCCAGGCTCGGAGCTACATTGTATTGCCCAAGGCTGTGCTTGATCGTGGATCTAATGATCGCGTATAAATCACGTTCATTATCAAACTTTACTTCAGTCTTGGTAGGGTGTATATTGATATCGATGCTGTTTGGCGGAACTTCCAGATAAAGGAAATAGGAGGGATGGTATCCCTGATTCAATAATCCTTCAAAGGCACTCATCACGGCATGGTGCAGGTAATGGCTTTTGATAAAACGGTTATTGACAAAAAAGAATTGTTCTCCTTTTTTTTTCTTGGCAAAAGAAGGTTTGGTAATAAAACCATTGATTTTTAAAATATCAGTTTCTTCACTTATCGGGACCAGTTTTTCATTGGTGGACTTTCCCATAATGTTGACCACACGTTGTCTGGTATTTGCAGTCCACTGTTTTGAAGTTCCCGCAGGTAAATTAAATATTTCATTTTCATTGTGCACCAGTGAAAAAGCTATTTTAGGATAAGTGAAAGCCACCCGTTGAAAGGCATCTAAAATATGTCTGGTCTCAATAGAATTTGATTTTAAGAAATTTCTTCTGGCAGGAATATTATAAAAAAGGTTTTTTACTTCAAAATTCGAACCCACCGGTGTTGGCGATGGTTGTTCAGAAAGAAAATCACCACCATTTATCCTTATTTCAACGCCCAGTTCAGTATCCTTTGTTTTTGTTTTAAGCACCACATGGGCTATTGCGGCAATCGAGGCCAGCGCTTCTCCTCTGAACCCATTGGTATGTAAATTGTAAAGGTCGTTAGCTGTTTGTATTTTAGAAGTGGCATGTCTTTCAAAAGACATTCTGGCATCTGACTTACTCATGCCCTTACCATTGTCAATGACTTGGATCAGTGACCTACCTGCATCTTTTATAATTACTTTAATATCTGTAGCTTCTGCATCAACAGCGTTCTCAAGCAACTCCTTTACCACTGAAGCAGGGCGCTGAACAACCTCTCCTGCAGCGATTTGATTGGCCACATTATCTGGAAGTAATCGAATGAAGTCTGACATTAAAACAGTTTATGTATTTCAAATAAATACGCTAGAATTCCAACTAAGATAGTTATAATAATAGCAAGACGCATGTTTACGGCTCTGTTAGAGGAGACCTTTTTATGCCTTTGCCAATTTGATCTCAGGTGATCTTTTGAAATTGAAATTCTTGGGATATCGCCAGGAGCACCCTCCTTATTCTCGTACTTTTCTTTTAATTTAGTCAAACGCTCCTTACGCTCGTCATAATAACGAGGCTTGTAATCGAATACATAATGAGCTCTTGGTTTAAAAGCTTTTCCGAACATAGCATTACCTTTTGGAGTTAAAACAAAATTAAAGAAATAAGATCAGCTAGTCAAATAAAGTTCTGTTAAAAACTGATGAGCTAAAACCGATAAAAGTTATAGTTGGTTTTTTAAAGCGGCCATTTTGATAGCAGCTACGGCGCATTCTATTCCCTTATTACCGTGTTTTCCCCCTGATCTGTCAAGCGATTGTTGTTTGTGATGATCGGTTAGCACACAAAAAATAGTGGGCGTATCAAACTGTACATTAAGATCTTTAATGCCCTGTGTTACTCCTTCACAAACAAAAGTAAAATGTTCTGTTTCACCTTTGATGACGTTTCCAATGGCAATGACAGCATCCAGGTTGTCATGCGAAAGTAACTGTTTGCAACCATACACAAGTTCAAAACTACCTGGAACCTTTATCGCTGAAATATTTTCAGCAAGTGCCCCATGCTTTAGCAAGGTGTTCAGTGCTCCCTCATATAAATTTTGCGTAATCTCGGGATTCCACTCAGACACTACAATACCAAATCGAAATTCAGAAGCATCCGGGATGCTATCACTATCGTATAACGAAAGGTTCGTAGTTGCCATATGAATTTATTGTTTTGCTAACTTGGCTCTCTGGATGTAAATTGAAATATTCTTTCCCTCTTCAGACTTAGAATAGTTATCTTGAATTCTGGTGTAATAACTTTCCGCATCATCAAATTTACCGAGCTCCATGGCTATATTTCCGGCTCTGAACAAATACAAAGGTGAAGTAAAATTATTGTCCTTTATATTAGCTGCCTCTAAGTAATATTGCAAAGCGTCTTCAGGTTGTTCAATTTCAACAAAAGCATCTCCGATATTTCCTTTGGCTAAAGCCGCAAGCATTTCATCTTCTGAAGAGAAATCACTTAAATACTTTATGGCACTTTCATAGTCACCTGTCTTTAAGAAAGCGATACCACTCATGTATTTGGCGAGATTTCCTGCTTTAGTGCTTCCGTAGTTGTCAACAATATCTATAAGACCATATTTACCATCTGTTCCATTTAGACTAAGGTTAAAAAGAGAATCTACAGCAACGCTTGTGTTTTGAGCCTCTTCAAAGTATCTTTTTGGAAAAGCAAGTTCATCTGCCGCTTCCTTTTCTTTTGGTTCAACGATATATTTGTTGTAAGCCAAAAATGCAAGAATGATCCCGGCAATCACTATTAAACCTGTAAAAATAATCTTTTGATTTTTTTCAACCCATTGCTCAGATCTTGAAGCTGTTTCGTCTAAGGTGTTAAAAACCTCAGCCGTTGTACTTTGATCTTCAATGCTAACTTGATTACCTTTTTTTACTTTATTTCCTCTTTTCTTGTAAGTCGCCATCAGTATTTTTATTAACTGCGCAAAAATAAAATTTTTATTCAAATTATTAACTTAATTTAAACTTAATTTTTGTTTTTTTGTAGGGTTCTCTTCTTAGAACAGGAAAAGGGTTTAAATAGTTAAAAATTAATAAGTTAGTATCTGTTTTTTTTGACAGACAAGAAATAGTGCTGGCTCGGTGGGAGAGTTTAGGCACTTACAAGTATTTTATCTATGTTTTTAGAAAGTATTTCACTGATCAACTTTAAGAATTTTTCGGAAAGATCATTTAGTTTTGATCAAAAGATCAATTGCCTTGTCGGAAACAATGGTGTTGGGAAGACGAACGTACTGGATGCCATATATTACTTGTCTCATACCAAAGGTTATT
>CBDULU010000147.1:0-5711 GCA_965368155.1 uncultured Flavobacteriaceae bacterium | reverse complement strand
TCATGGCAAGTCAGACCCAAGGTAAAGTGGTCAAGGATTCGGTCCAAATCTTTAACCTAAGATCTCTGTATCAGTTAAGTGGCAACCAATTTGTTATTCCTGAACCACCTGTTAAAGGTGAAATGACCTTGGTTTCCGGAAATAAGGACGAACACCCCAGTGATATGTTGGAAGTGGAGGTAGTCACTAAGAATACCAAGCAAAATATAAAATTAATGGGAAGTGCTTTACAGATTTCTCCTCCTAAAGTATTTACTCAAGACGGATTGAATTTCAGACTGAATTATGGCTCAAAACAATTTCAGATACCATTTTCTGTAAAGTTGAGAGATTTTCAATTAGAACGTTATCCAGGCTCTATGAGTCCAAAATCATATGCCAGTGAAATTACTGTAGTAGATGGTGAAGATGTGTTTGATTTTAGAATATTTATGAATCATGTACTAGATCATAAAGGCTATAGGTTTTTCCAATCAAGTTATAATGATCAAGGTGAAGTGGAGCAAACTTTTTTATCTGTGAATTACGACCGTGCAGGAACATGGACATCTTATGCGGGTTATTTCCTTTTATTTTTTGGCCTGATCTGGACCATATTTGATAAAAATACAAGATTTGGAGCCTTGAGAAAAACCTTAAGAAAATTAAAGAAAAAGAAAGCAAAATTGGTTAGTGTGTTGCTTCTTGTAGCAGGACTGTCCTACGGGCAAACTGATCATGCGTCTCATGCTTCTCACGATCAACAATATAAAACGATTGATTCGGTAATAGTAGCGCAAACTTCTAGTAAGGCACACGCGAGAGAGTTTGGAAAACTGATTATACAGGATGCAGGAGGGAGAATGAAGCCTGTGAATACATTTGCTTCTGAATTATTGAGAAAGGTTAGCAAAAAAGACAGTTATAACAATATGGACGCCAGTCAGGTTGTGGTATCCATGTTGACCAATCCAAGAGCCTGGTATTTCGTTCCTTTTATTTATATAAAGAAAGAGAATACAAAAGTTCGAGACCTCATAGGAATTCCTCATGATCAAAAGTATGCAAGATTCTCGGATCTTTTTACGGAAAAAGGAGAGTATAAACTGACTGATGAGGTGGCCAAGGCCCATAAGAAAAAGATCAAGGATAAATATGAAGAAAGTATTTTAAATATAGATGGTCGTGCCAATTTATTATTCGGCGCACTGGGAGGTACTATTTTTAAATTCTTTCCCCTTCCGGAAGATAAAAACAATAAATGGTTCTCATTTGTTGAGGTAAGGAATGCTGGTTTTAAAGGTGAGGATTCCTTATATGTGAGTAACATCCTTCCTTTATATGCAGGTGAGCTTGTTGCCGCAACAAAATCTAACGATTATTCAAGAGCGGAAGAATATTTGCAAAGCATGCATCAATTCCAGAGTAAATATGGAGCAGAGGTGATGCCATCTGAAAGAAAAGTTGAATTGGAACTATTCTATAATGAATATGACATCTTCAAATCTTTGTTCAGTTATTATATGCTTGCCAGTTTACTGATGTTCATTGTGGTGATCATCAATATCTTTAATGATAAGAAATTGATACGTGTCTTGATTCAGGTTTGTATGGGTATTATCCTCTTATTGTTTGTTTATCATACGATCGGTCTGGGTATCAGATGGTACATTTCCGGACATGCGCCTTGGAGTAATGGTTATGAATCCATGATCTATGTGTCATGGGCCACCATGCTATTTGGTGTTATTTTTGGTAAAAGATCACCGCTTACTCTGGCGGCAACAACATTTGTAACTTCAATGCTTTTGATGGTAGCGCACTGGAATTGGATGGATCCTTCTATCGGCAACCTGGTACCTGTTCTTGATTCTTATTGGTTGATGGTTCATGTGGCGATCATCGTCGCAAGTTACGGGCCCTTCACCATTGCCATGGTACTTGGGATGTTGTCACTTATCCTATACATTTTTACCAATAAGAAGAATAAAAAGAAGATGAACCTGGCGATCAATGAGATCACTACCATCAATGAAATGTCCATCACGATTGGATTGGTCATGTTGACCATAGGAAACTTTTTAGGAGGTATCTGGGCCAATGAGAGTTGGGGTAGGTATTGGGGATGGGATCCAAAAGAAACATGGGCCTTGATCAGTATCATTGTCTATTCATTTGTATTGCATATGAGGATCATTCCGGGTTTAAAAAGCAAATATACTTTTAATCTGATGTCTGTATTTGCCTTTGCTTCGATCCTGATGACTTATTTAGGAGTGAATCATTTACTTTCGGGTCTGCATTCTTATGCTGCGGGAGAATCGGCAGCAGTGCCGAACCAGATTTGGGGTTGGTTAGGTGTATCATTAATTTTAAGTATCTTAGCTTACTTTAAGTTTAAGAAGTTTTACAGGAAAAAAAACAAAAAATAAATATGAAGCAAATCATTATTTCATTATGCCTTGTGATGTTTTTAGTAGCAGGATGTAAAAATGAAAAATCGGAAAGTGCTGATGCAAAAGAGGCCATAACAGAAAATAAGGAACAAGTGTCAGAGAATATTTATCAATATCAGGTCACAGATTTATATGGAGAATCCTTTGATTTTTCAAACCTGAAAGGAAAAAAGGTCATGGTGGTCAATACCGCTTCTGAATGTGGATTAACACCTCAATATGAAAGCCTTCAGAAATTATATGATACCTATAAGGACAAAAACTTTGTTATTGTAGGATTTCCTGCCAATAACTTTGGCGGACAGGAACCAGGCTCAGATGCGCAAATTGCTTCTTTTTGTAAGGAGAATTATGGTGTTACCTTTCCGATGATGTCTAAGATCTCTGTAAAAGGTGGCGATATGCATGAGGTATATCATTTTTTAACCGAAAAGCAAAAGAATGGCCTTCAGGATTCTGAAGTAGCCTGGAATTTTCAAAAATATTTGTTGGATGAGCAAGGCGAACTTGTCATGGTTGTAGAACCTAAAACGCTGCCAACAGACCCTTCGATCATAGATTGGATCGAAACCAACTAACACAGTAATTTCAATTTCCCCAATGTTAAACACCTTCATTCTTTAGAAGGTGTTTTTTTTGTCTTATTATATTTGTTCAGATGCAATAAACCTATTAGTTTCGTAAGTGTGCCACAGGGTCTGCTTGTTAAGAAATCTCTCAGGTTTTCAAAGGCATACCCATTAAATAATAGTAGAATTTATTCATAAAATCACTGACTATCAATTTTATAAATGTCATATTACCCATTCCACTTCAAAAACTGTTTACTTATCGTATTACGGCGGCAGAAGCTGATTTCATCAAGGTAGGTACACGTGTGGCGGTTCCTTTTGGAAAATCCAAGATCTATACCGCAATTGTTTATGAAAAACATCTTGAAGAGCCTACGGCGTATGAGGCCAAGGAGATCTATCAGATTCTGGACGAAACACCAATCGTGACAGCAATTCAATTAAAACAGTGGGAATGGATAGCTTCTTATTATATGTGCTCCTTAGGTGATGTGCTCCGTGCCGCTTTACCAAAAGCATTTTTATTGGAAAGTGAGACGCTGGTACTTAAAAATAAGGCATTTGAAGAGGAAGCTACACTGACTGATGAAGAATACCTAATTTGGGAAGCGTTGGAACATCAATCCAAATTAAAGATTCAGGATATTGGTAAGATCCTCGACAGAAAAGGAGTCATTTCTATTGTAAATTCCTTGCTGGCAAAAGAAGCCATTGAAGTAAAAGAAGAAATTTACGAACAGTACAAGCCCAAATTTGTAAAATATGTTCAACTGCATAAAAATTATCAAACTGAAGAAAGCCTTCATTCATTGCTGGATGACCTAAGCAGAGCACCCAAGCAAAGGGAGATCATGCTTAGTTTTTTTCAGCTAAAACATGGAACAGAGGAGCCTGTTTTGATACAGGACCTGGTCAGAAAAAGCAATGCAACATCCGGGATAGTGCAGGCATTGGTTAAAAAAGAAGTTTTCGAATTGCTTGAGGTAAGAGAAGACAGGGTTTCCTTTGATACCGATATTCAGCCAATCCACGATCTGAATGAACCACAGTTAAAAGCTTTGTCCGATATCAAGGCTGTTTTTGAAAAGAAAGAAGTTTGCCTGCTGCATGGTGTCACTTCAAGTGGTAAGACCGAAATCTATTCTCATTTGATCTCGCAAACACTCGAACAAGGAAAGCAAGTACTTTATCTGCTGCCGGAAATTGCGTTAACCACCCATATTATAAATAGGTTACAGCAGTTTTACGGAGACAAGATATCTGTGTTTCATTCTCGATATTCAGTTGATGAAAGGGTAGAGGTTTGGAACAATTTGATAGCGCAATCAGATAAGGCGCAGATAGTGTTAGGCGCCAGATCTTCGGTGCTATTACCTTTTAGCAATTTAGGATTGATCATTGTAGATGAGGAGCATGAAACTTCCTTTAAACAGTTTGAGCCCTCTCCCAGATACCATGCCCGTGATACAGCTATTATGTTGGGCTATTTGCATGGAGCGAATGTGTTGCTGGGAAGTGCGACGCCATCTGTTGAGACCTTTTATAATGCGAGACAATCAAAATATGGCTATGTAAAACTAGAGACGCGTTATGGCAATGTACAATTACCTGAGATCGAACTGGTAGATATAAAGGAAAAACACAGGAAAAAAAGAATGACAGGTCATTTTTCAGATCGCTTGTTGGGCTTGATGGAAGAGGCTTTATCCGAAAAAGAACAAATCATCCTCTTCCAAAATCGGAGAGGCTTTGCACCCGTTGTAGAATGTAGCACCTGCGGCGTAGCTCCCCAATGTCCTAATTGTGATGTTAGTCTTACTTTTCATAAATTTAATAATGAACTCAGGTGTCACTATTGTGGTCATCAACAAGCCATGCCAAAGACCTGTCCGGCTTGTGAAAATCCTACCTTGGATTCCAAGGGTTTTGGGACGGAACAGATCGAGTTGGAGCTTACAGAGCTCTTTCCTGAAGTTAAAGTCGCAAGAATGGACCTCGACACCACCAGAGGTAAGTACGGTTATCAAAAGCTCTTAAGATCTTTTCATGACCATGAGATCGATATTTTGGTAGGTACACAGATGCTGACCAAGGGGCTGGATTTTAAAAACGTAAGCCTAGTGGGTGTTCTCAATGCCGACAATCTTTTAAATTTCCCTGATTTTAGGGCCCATGAACGAACTTATCAATTAATGGTTCAGGTATCGGGTAGGGCGGGCCGCGACCAGAAAAGAGGGAAGGTGGCCATTCAGACTTTTAATCCCTATCATCAGATCCTGCAACAAGTAACCATTCACGACTATGAAGGCATGTATCAGGACCAAATGAATGAGCGTCATCAATTTAGTTATCCTCCTTTGGTTCGACTGGTACGTATTGTTTTAAAACACAAAGACTTTATCAAAGTAGATACAGCTGCCAATTGGATGGGGAAATCTTTGGTGAATAGTTTTGGAGATCAGGTACTCGGGCCAACCAGTCCGTCTATTGGTAGAATCAGAAATAAATATATCAAGTCAATTCTGATAAAACTTCCGGTTCATATTTCTTTAAAACAATCAAAGAATCAGATCCAAAGAATAAAGGATTCCTTTATGGCTATTGCCGACTTTAGGGCAGTACAGGTCATTGTGGATGTGGATTGTTATTAGGTAATGCTGCAATGGATGAATGCGTGAATGCATGAATGCATGAATGCGTGAAT
>CBDULU010000146.1:0-5712 GCA_965368155.1 uncultured Flavobacteriaceae bacterium | reverse complement strand
TATAGGTTTGACAAATGGATGAACAAGATATTTCAAGACTGCTTCAACTAAAAGGTGAATTTTCAGAAGAGTTGACAAGGATACTGGGGTTTTGGTCAACAAAATGCCTGGATAAGACGTATGGAGGCTTTATAGGCAGAATGGATCATTTTGGGAACATTGATCATGAAGGGTCTAAGGGTTGTATTCTCAATGCAAGAATCTTATGGACTTTCTCGGCTGCTTATAGAGCCACTAATGAGGATGTCTGTAAGACCATGGCGAAAAGGGCTTATGATTATTTGACCAAGTATTTTTGGGACCATGAAAATGGTGGGCTTTATTGGGAACTTGATTATAAGGGAAACCCTTTGGATAGAAAGAAGCAGGCTTATGTTCAAGGATTTGGTGTTTATGCTTTTTCTGAATATTACAGGGCTTTTGGTCATGAGGAAAGTTTGGATTATGCCAAGGCCTTATTTCAAATTCTTGAGGAGAAATTTTGGGACTTCAAAAACACGGGTTATGTAGAAGCTTTGACCAAGGAATGGAAGAAAATCGATGATATGAGACTTAGCCTTAAGGATTTGAATACCCCTAAATCTATGAACACTCATTTACATATTTTGGAACCTTATACCAACCTTTACAGAGTTTGGCCCAATGAAAAACTAAAAACAGCTATTTCATCACTTCTACAAATTTTTTGCAGAAAAATTTATAATCCAAACACTAAGCATCTGAAGCTTTTTTTTAGCCTAGACTGGAAGTCTCAATTTGAGGAAATATCTTTTGGACATGATATAGAAGGCGCATGGTTGATGAATGAGGCTAGTATGGTGATCAACAATAAGGCATTGGATAAGGAGGTTCATTCGATCACTAAACAACTGGTGCTATCAACCCTTAATGAAGGTTTGGATAAAGATGGGTCTGTTTTTTATGAAATCAAAGGGGCTCAACTTGATACTGACAAGCATTGGTGGCCTCAGGCAGAGGCCATGGTGGGTTTTTTGGATGCCTACGAATTGGATGGACAAAAAACCTGTCTTGAGCAAGTTGAAAAGTTATGGATCTTTATAAAAAACTTTTTAATGGATAAAGAAAATGGTGAATGGTATTGGCGCGTAGATGCAAACAATATTCCGATCATTAGTGAGGATAAGGCAGGTTTTTGGAAATGCCCATATCATAATGGTAGGGCCCTCATGGAATTAATAGAACGACTTGATAAATTGACAGATAAATCATGAATGAACAAATTAAATTAAAGGAAAAAATAGGCTATGGTTTTGGAGATTTTGCCTCCTCTATGTTTTGGAAATTGTTCTCAATGTTCCTCATGATTTATTACACTGATGTAGTTGAAATCTCGCCTGCCTCCGTAGGTACCATGTTTTTACTTACACGACTCTGGGATGGATTGAATGATCCTATTATGGGAATTGTTTCAGACAGGACACGAACGAGTATGGGAAAATTCAGACCTTATCTTTTATGGGTGGCCATACCTTTTGCCATTATTGGGGTAATGACATTTTCTTCACCCGATTTTGGACCTTCAGGCAAGCTGCTTTATGCGTATGTAACTTACACCCTCATGATGATGGTGTATACAGCAATTAATGTTCCTTATTCTTCCTTAATGGGGGTAATGACCTCTGATACCAAGGAAAGAACATCATTGGCCTCATTTAGATTTATTGGAGCTTATTCGGGTGGTATTTTTATGACGGCTACGGTTCCTTATTTATTGGATTATTTTAAAAACTCAGGAGCAAATGATGCACAGAGTTATCAATACACCGTTGCGATTTATGCTATTCTTGCCGCCTTCTTTTTTATCATGACATTTTTGTGGACCAAAGAAAGAGTGAAACCACTAGAGCAAGAAACATCTATCAAAAATGACTTAAAAGATCTAGCAAAAAATGGTCAGTGGTTTATTATGCTTGCAGCAGGAATTGCTGTCTTGATCTTTAATTCATTGCGAGACGGTAGTATCATGTATTACTTTAAATATTTTGTAAAAGACCAGACTTTACCATATTTTGGAGAAGTTCAATGGGATAAATTGGCCGGTGCCTATATGACAATATGGTTAGTCACCAACTTAATAGGTGTTTTGTTGGCAAAATCAGCCTCAGCAAAATTTGGTAAAAAGACAGTATTTATGGGAGCTATGTTGATAGCCTCTGTCTTTAGTGTAATATTCTATTTTGTTGATCCCAATTCAATAGGCTTGATCTTTGGATTGAATATCATCATGGGCGTTTGTTCAGGGATCGTACTTCCTCTGATTTGGTCCATGTATGCAGATATCGCTGATTATTCCGAATGGAAAACCGGTAGAAGGGCCACGGGTCTTGTCTTTTCGTCTTCTTCCATGTCTCAAAAAATGGGATGGACACTTGGAGGTGCTATTACGGGCTGGTTATTAGCCGCTTACGGCTTTGAAGCCAATGCTGATCAAACAACAGAATCCTTAAAAGGTATTCGTTTGATGATTAGTATATATCCCGCGGTTGGGGCATTATTGTCAGCCGTATTTTTGATCAAGTATAAATTAAGTGATCGTTTTATGCAAGATATCGGGACTGAACTTGATGAAAAAAGAGCTTGATTTCTTCGAAATTTAAATAATATCGACCATGTACAAGTTTGATAAATTTATCAAGACAACTATTTGGATCTTCATGATCATGGTCATTTTTTATGCTTGCGCTAAGAAAGAAGATAATGAGCTTAGTAACAGTAAGAAAAAGCCCAATGTTTTATTGATCCTCACTGATGATCAAGCTTATGGTGATCTTTCCTTTACGGATAATCCGATTAGCGAAACGCCGCATTTAGACGGTTTAGCAAAAGAAGGCATCTTTTTTGAAAATTTTTATGTCAGCCCGGTTTGTGCTCCAACTCGGGCTAGTTTGCTTACCGGTAGATATCATCAAAGAACAGGGGTAGAAGGAGTAACCAGGGGTAGGGAGAATATGAATTTGAATGAAGTGACCTTGGCAGATATCTTGAAAGAAAATGGTTACCAAACCGGAATTTTTGGTAAATGGCACAATGGAGCTCATTATCCTTATCATCCTTTGGCAAGGGGATTTAATGAATTTGTTGGTTTTACTTCGGGCCACTGGTCAAGTTATTTTGATACCACAATAGAAAAAAACGGAAAGCCATTTTTGGCGAAGGGCTACCTGCCAGATGCCTTGACAGCGGAGGCACTAAGCTTTATAAAGAGCAGTGCGGATAAGGAGGAACCTTTCTTTTGTTATATTCCCTACCAAACACCACATACTCCCTTACAGGTTCCGGATGCCTATTTTGATAAATACAAGAATAAAGGGGAAGATGACTTTAATGCTGCGATCTATGGCATGGTAGAAAATATTGATGACAATATAAACAGGTTGCTGCAAGGGCTAGAAGAACTGGATATAAGAGAAGAGACCATCATCATCTATCTCTCTGATAATGGCCCCTTGAATCTGAGATTCAACCAAGGCTTAAAAGGCAGGAAAGGACACATAGATGAAGGAGGCGTGAGGGTTCCCTTTATGATCAATTGGAAAGGACAAATAGAGCCTGGTAAAACAATTGACTACCCCTTGGCACATATAGATGTACTGCCCACTTTGCTGAGTATGCTGGATATTGAATACAACTCTAAAGAAACTATAGACGGAATAGATTTTAAGCGTCTTTTTAAAGATGCGTCTTCAATGAAGCCAAGAAAATTGTATGCTGAATGGGGTGGCAACAAGCGGGTCTTGTCTAAGGATCACTTGATGATTAATGAAGCCCTTTTTAATTTAAAAACAGATCCTACTCAGACCTTGGATATTCGAAAACAATTCCCAGACATTTATGATTCTTTAAGAACGAGTTATGATCTATGGATCAGCAGTATTCCTGTTACAGAATCAGCTAATATCATTCCGGTAGGATACCTTGACTATCCTGAAACTGTGTTGCCAGCTCATGAAGCAAACTTATTTCCTGTTTTTGAATTTAGAAAAGAGAGACGTCATACAGGAATCGCTTATCATAGTTTATTTGGTTGGGCACATGACTGGATCGATTTCTGGACTCAAACGAGTGCTTTCCCAAGTTGGGATATTAACGTAGTGTCAGCAGGACGCTATGAATTAAAACTGAAATATGCCTTAAAGGTTGAAAATAAAGGAGCGAAGCTGAAAATAGAAATTCAAGAACAGGAAATAATTTTGGATGATGTTCCTGTATTTGAACATTCCGTATTTCAAAATCACGATAGAGTGATGAGAACTGCCGAAGCACCTGAAACGGACTGGACGATTCTTGATGCTGGCATTTTCAATTTGGAACAAGGCCAAACTGAGATCAGGATACGAGCTCTGGATATTCCAGGAAATGAAACTATTGAATTAAAGGAAGTCATTTTAAAAAGGATAGATTAATTAGAAACTATAAGAATGAGAAAAAATATGAATGTAAAGAAAAACACCTTTGTTATTTTATCGATGCTCTTTCTTTTTTTTGCAAGCGCTCAAACAGGTATAGAAGGATTTGTTGAGGTTGACAAGCATGGAGAGTTTATGATAGATGGAAATCCTTATGTATTTATGGGGGCCAACTATTGGCAGGGTATGAATTTAGGGGCCCCTCTCTCAGGAGATAAAGCAAGACTCATTCGAGAATTGGATCATTTAAATGCTTTAGGCATCACGAACCTCCGTGTTTTAGCAGCTAGCGAGGCAGATAAAGAAATGAAATTTGCTATTCATCCGGCATTGCAGACGGCACCGGGAGTTTATGATGAAGATATTTGGGAAGGACTGGATATGCTGTTGGTTGAATTGGGGAAAAGAAATATGAAAGCCGTTATGGTATTGGGGAATTTTTGGACCTGGAGTGGAGGATTTCCACAATATCTGAAATGGAGTGGTGCCGGGGATATACCATTTCCTCAGGAAGAGGCCTATAGTTGGCAAAACTTTACGGATTATTCTAAATTGTTTTATACGAATAATAAGGCGCAAAAAATGATGAATGAGCACATCAAAAAAGTGATCAACAGAAAGAATTCAATTTCGGAAGACATATATAAAAATGATCCTACAATCATGGCGTGGCAGCTTTCTAATGAACCTCGTGCCTATGATACACAGGAAGTATTTGTAGCATGGACGCGAAAAACTTCAGCTTATATAAAAACTTTGGATACCAATCATTTGGTTTGTCTTGGTACTGAGGGAAATACTGCTAGTAAGGATGCAGGGGTTGATGTTTTTAGGGATAATAACGATCCTAATATTGATTATATTACCATGCATATTTGGCCTCAGAACTGGGGATGGTTTGATCCAAGCCAAGGAGAAAAAGTATACCGAACTGCTTTAAAAAAAGTAGATGCCTATTGGGAAGAGCATATTGTCGCTGCCAAGTCTTTAAAAAAACCTATTGTATTGGAAGAATTTGGAATTGCCCGAGATAATTCTTCGTTTTCACCTAAAGCAGGTACTCAATGGAGAGATCATTTTTTCGGCTATCTTTTTCAAAAAGTTGCTGAATCAATCAAAGAAAATGAGCCCGTAAAAGGATTGAATTTCTGGAGTTATTCCGGTGAAATCAAGCCCCTTTCACCGGGTGAATTTTGGAAAAAAGGAGACCCACTCCTTGGAGACCCGCCACATGAATTACAAGGTTGGTATGGGGTATATGATACTGATCAAAGTACCTTAAATT
>CBDULU010000145.1:0-5748 GCA_965368155.1 uncultured Flavobacteriaceae bacterium | reverse complement strand
TATTGAAAGGAGTCCTAAGCCTCATGTTCATCGTCATGACACTCCAGGTTCAGGCTCAATCTTCTTCGGTGATCAATTTAGAAGATGTAAAAATCAAAGCAAAAGAAAAAAACACGAGTCTAAAGATTTCTCAACAGGACTATGCACTGGCAAAAGCACAATATGAAAGCTCTCGTGCAGTATTGCTTCCTCAAATCAGACTGAGTAATACCAGTTCTTTTACCAATAATCCGCTCAATGCCTTTGGATTTAAATTACTTCAAAGAGATGTTGAAGCTGCAGATTTCAACCCGGACTTACTCAATGATCCGGGAAACGTTGAGAATTTTAATACGCGTATCGAGTTGATGCAGCCGCTGATCAATGTCGATGGCTGGAAAGAAAGAAAAATGGCCAATCTCAACTTAGAAGCATCAAATCTTCAGGCCCAAAGAACAGCAGAATATGTGGAACTTGAAGCCATCAAAACTTATATGCAGTTACAACTGGCTCATAAATCTCTTGAAGTTATTGAACAAGCAAAAGAAACCGCAGTTCAAAATCATATTTGGGCTAAAAACAGTTTCGAACAAGGCATGATGCAAAGTGCAGCTTATCTTGATATGGAGGTGAGAGTAGCCGAGGTGGAACATAAACTGAATTTGGCAAAATCCAACGTGCAAAACGTCTCAGACTACCTGGCTTTCTTAATTGGAGAAGACAATAATACACCTCTAATACCAGCTGATGAATTGATACTGGATCCCATCAATGCAGAAGAGAATTATGCATTGAACTTGGAGCGGAAGGATCTTCTTGCCATGCAATACTCAGTCAATGCTCAAGAGAAGATGTTCCAATCGTCAAAAATGAGTTTTATTCCAAGGGCTAATGCTGTAGCCAATTATGAGTGGAACGATGCATCATTTATGGGCTTCGGAGCCAACAATTATTTGATAGGCCTTCAACTCTCATGGGATATTTTCAGTGGCTACAAAAACATAGGTAAAATCCATCAGGAAAAAGCACTTTTAGAAAAGGCCAATCTTGAGAAAGAAAAATATATTCAGGAAAGTGAACTGGAAATCAATAAAGCCAAAAGACAATTTGCAGATTCCAAAAATCAAATCGAATTAAGCAGCCTGGCCCTTGATCAATCTAAGGAAGCTTTCAGAATCACAAGTAATAGGTTCAAACAGGGTCTCGAACAATCTAAGGACCTGCTCTATGCAGAAACCAAATATCATGAAAAGGAACTTGAACATGCCAGAGCCATCTTCAATTTCAATTTTTCCAAAGTCTATTTAAAATTCTTAACTCAATAAAAGCATTCAAGATGAAACTAAAAAGTAAAATTATACAAATATTGGGTCTAAGCCTTATCCTGAACTTCTCACTGGTAAGCTGTTCTGATTCAAAAAAAGATTCCTCTGATAATCAAGAATTGGTTACCGTACAAGTAGCTACCTCAGTCTTACCTGCAAACGAAGGCTACTTCAGTGCCAGCGGACAAATCGAAGCTGAGCAATTTGCCAATATCAGTACCCGTATGATGGGATATGTGACCAGAGTATATGTCAAAGTTGGAGACAAAGTACGTAAAGGTCAATCTTTAATCGATATCAATAATGCTGATATGGAAGCTAAAAAAGCGCAGACCCAGGCCGGAATCATTCAGGCCCAGGCCCGATTTAATACGGCCAAAAAAGACTTGGACAGATTTCAGGTACTATTTGATCAGAACAGTGCTTCTCAAAAGGAACTTGATGATGTAAAAACCCAGTACAATATTGCCGAGGCGCAGCTCGAAAATGCGCGACAAATGCAAAATGAAGTTGAAGCCATGCTGTCATATAGCAATATAAAAGCCCCGTTTAAAGGTGTTATTACCTCAAAGTCTGTAAAGGCAGGTGATATGGCTAATCCAGGTCAGCACCTTTTAAGTCTGGAGGCACCTGATAATTTTGTTGCCAAAGTGATGGTTCCTGAAACAAATATTCCATACGTGCAGCAGAATGACAGTGTCAAAGTGTATGTAAAATCAAACGAACAGACCCTTACGGGCACTGTAAGTGAAATCAGTACTTCCTCGCAAAATTCAGGTGGCCAGTACCTGGTCAAAATAAAATTAGGGATACCTCAGGAAACGAAACTGTACTCAGGTATGTTTATCTCAGCTGATTTTCCTTCATCCCACACATCCAATAATCAAGTATTGGTTCCAAAGCAGGCGATAATTAGGAAGGGAGATCTGCAGGGAATATACACTGTCAGCGCCTCAAATACAGCCATCCTTCGTTGGTTAAAATTGGGCAGGTCCATGGGAGATCAGATTGAAGTACTTTCTGGTCTATCAGAAGGTGAACAATATATTCTAAGTGCAGAAGGAAAATTATATAACGGAGCAAAACTCAACATTAAATAAAAAGTTATGGATAAAGGATTTGCTGGAAAAATTGCATCGGTTTTCTTACAATCGAAGCTGACCATTTTACTTATGGTAATTTTTATGATCATCGGGGTATATAGCTCCTATTTGATCCCTAGGGAGGAAGAACCTCAAATTGAAGTACCCATTGCAGATATATTCGTGGGCTATCCAGGAGCTACGCCTTCAGAGATCGAATCAAAGGTGGCAAAACCACTGGAAAAAATAGTGAGTAATTTACCGGGAGTTGAATACGTTTACTCCACTTCCATGAATGGAAAAGCGATGCTTATCGTTCAATTCTATGTGGGGGAAGACCTGGAAAGATCCTTTGTTCAATTGTACAACGAGATCATCAAACATATGGATCAAATTCCTCAAGGTGTTCAGATGCCTTTGGTAAAAACCAGAGCCATTGATGATGTGCCTGTTCTGGGCTTGACCTTTTGGAGTGAAACCTATGATGATTTTCAGCTTAAACAATTGGTTGAAGAAGTCAATTCTGAGATTGAAAAAGTAGAAGGAGTAGCCATTACCAACATTATCGGAGGGCGAAGTCAGGAAGTAAGCGTGGTACTTGACAAAGACAAACTGGCGGAAAACAAACTTGATATTTTAAGTGTAGCTCAAATGATTCAGGCGAGCAACCTTCAATCTCATTCAGGTGCAATCACCAATAGCGATGAAGAAATAAGTATCCATACAGGTGACTTTTTAAGAAGCATTGATGATATAGAGAACTTGATTATCGGGGTTTACGAAAATAGACCCGTCTATTTAAATCAGGTTGCCAAAGTGACTTATGGTGCTGCTACTGCCAAGGAGTATGTTAATTTTGGCTTTGGGAAGGCCGCTGAAAACAAAGAAACTCATCCCGACCTTTACAATGCTGTAACACTTTCGGTTGGAAAACAAAAAGGTGGTGATGCCATGAAAGTATCAAGTGTGATCCTCGAAAAAATTGAAGCGCTCAAAAAAGACCTGATTCCTGATGAAGTACAAATGACCGTTTCAAGAAATTATGGAGCCACAGCATCCCACAAGGTTTCTGAATTGTTGAGTCATTTGTTTATTGCGATAATTTCTGTTTCCCTGGTTGTAATGTTAGCCATGGGATGGAGAGGCGGACTGGTTGTGTTCTTATCCGTACCGGTTACCTTCGCCCTTACCCTCTTCAGTTATTATTTTATGGATTATACACTGAACCGTATCACTCTTTTTGCCCTTGTTTTTGTTACGGGTATTGTGGTTGATGATTCCATCATTATTGCAGAGAATATGCACCGGCATTTTAAAATGAAACGCTTGCCTTTTAAACAGGCTGCGATTTATGCCATTAACGAGGTAGGTAACCCGACCATTCTGGCCACTTTTACCGTTATAGCAGCGGTATTGCCAATGGCCTTTGTTTCAGGCTTAATGGGTCCTTATATGAGTCCTATGCCTATAGGAGCTTCCATAGCTATGCTGATCTCATTATTTGTTGCCTTGACCATAACACCATACCTGGGGTATATTTTTCTAAGAGAAAAAGAAGATAAAACCAAAGAAAAGAAACCCGCTACATCTCTTGAAGAATCAAGCATCTTCAAATTTTACAAAAAAACCCTTGATCCGCTCTTGGACAATAAAAAGTACCGTTTTGCCTTCTTTGGGATCAATATATTCTTATTGCTGGCGACTTCGGCCATGTTCTTGACCAAAACCGTTGCCGTGAAAATGCTTCCATTTGATAATAAGAATGAATTTCAAGTGATTATTGATATGCCGGAAGGAACTACGCTGGAAAGAACAGATATGGTTGCCAAAGAGATCGCTCAGTATATCAAAGAAAGTAGCTTTGTTGAAAATTATCAGTCCTATACAGGAACAGCCTCTCCCATTACTTTTAACGGACTAGTCAGGCATTATGATCTTCGACAGGGCTCCAATATAGCAGACATTCAAGTTAACCTTACTGATAAAGGTGATCGAAAGGAACAAAGTCATTATATCTCGACCGTTTTTCGTCCGGAAATTCAAGCCATTGGTGAAAAATTCGGAGCAAATATTAAAGTGGTTGAAGTACCTCCGGGTCCTCCTGTGCTCTCAACCCTAGTGGCCGAAGTTTATGGGCCTGATCATCAACAGCAAGTACTTATTGCGGAACAGTTAAAAGAAAAATTCTCAGAAGTCGAAGATGTTGTTGACATAGATTGGATGGTTGAAGCAGATCAAACTGAATACAAATTTATCATAGACAAGGAAAAAGCGATGCTGAATGGCATCAACCCTCAGCAAATTGTCAATACCATGCAGATGTCATTGGCTGATCAACCTATTGGGAAAATGTACAGAGATCAATCGAACAGTGACATTGGGATTGTGTTGAAATTCGAAGATAAAGAAAGAGCTTCTATTCAAGACCTCATGCAATTTAAGGTGCTGTCAAGTAATGGATTGACCCTTCCAATTGCTGATCTGGTTCGACTGGAACGAGATACGATCGAGAAAAGTATCATGAGAAAAAACCAAAGAAGGGTGGTCTATGTTACAGCCGATATGGCAGGAGACTTAGAGAGCCCTGTATATGCGTTGTTAGGCTTATCCAACCTGCTAAAAGACATTCAAATGCCAGCGGGTTATGAACTGCAGGAGGAATGGAACCAGCAACCAACCAACTCAAGCGACTATACTGTCAAATGGGATGGTGAATGGCAAATTACTTTTGAAGTATTTAGGGACCTTGGAGCTGCTTTTGCTGTTGTTGTGATTATAATTTACGTCTTGCTTGTAGGTTGGTTTCAGAGTTTTAGATCGCCTGTTGTCATGCTGATCGCTATTCCACTTTCACTCATAGGAATTATATTAGGTCATTGGGTTTTTGACGCCTACTTTACGGCTACTTCTATGATCGGACTCATCGCTCTGGCGGGAATTATGGTTAGGAATTCAGTTCTTCTGGTTGACTTTATCAATCTTAGAATAGCCGATGGTATAGGTATAAGACAAGCAGTAGTAGAAGCAGGAGCGGTAAGAACCACCCCAATTCTACTTACGGCAGGTACCGTGGTTATTGGTGCTGTTGTGATGCTTTTCGATCCTATTTTTCAAGGGCTGGCCATTTCACTTCTTGGGGGTACCATATTCTCGACATTTTTAACGCTTTTGGCGGTACCACTCATTTATTATTATCTAGAAAGAGGAAAACACAAAAACAAAAAATAATCATCATGAAACTATTAATCGTCACGGCAGTAAAATCCTATGAAAAGGAAGCTGTAAAATTATTTAAGCAGGCTGGAATATTAGCCTTCAGCAACGCCGAAATCAACGGGTTTAAGTCACTGGATCAGGAAGAT